>CANHON010000284.1 GCA_947462115.1 Deltaproteobacteria bacterium
GCAGCTTCTCGCCGCGGGTGGCCTTGCAGTGAAATACGGCGTCGGCCTGGCGTCGCCGTCGCTCGGCGTCGATGGTGGTCTCGGCGCCGACGCTGAGGCTGGTCCAGTCGATGAGGCTGGCCAGCGTGGGCGGCAGCATGGGCGGCAGCCAGCGGGGCAGGGCGTCGATGGTGGCGAGCAGGGCGCGGAAGACCTTGTCGTGCTCGGAGTCGTGGGTGGGCATGGGCCGGCGCTGTGCAAGGGCTGTGCCGGCGTGGACGCCCGGATCTTGGCGGTGAGGATGGCGTGCTGATCGGTGTCCTCGACGGCCGGTGCCCGCCGTCACGCGGGGTGGCTGACGAAGGTTTGGTCAGTTGACGAAGTGTTGGTCAGCTGACGGTCAGCGGCGGGGCTTGCCGGCGCGGCCTCGAGGGGTTGGCACGGGGTAAAACATCCATGTTTCAATCATCTGGGCGCCCCGCCCGCCGCTGGCGGTCGGCGGCTGTCGGCCCTGGCTCGGGCTCCGCCCTCGGTCGCGCGGGCGCGACGGGCGCGGTGCGCCCCCAGGCCGCCCGCCTGGCGCGCCAAGTTGACCTGCCCTAAGCGATCCGGGTCGGCGAGACCGAGGTGAGCCACGGCCTCTGCGCGGCGGTGCAAGGCGGGAGCCCAGCGTCCTTCGCCGCCCGCGGCCCCGACGGCCCGGTCGAGCTCGTGGTCTGGCATGTAGTCCTGGTCTTCGCCGACGCGCTGTCGGCCTCGGGAGGGCCTGGCGCCCTGCGATATGCTCCCTGGTGCTGGGCCGGCGGGCCGGCGAAGGCCCGGGCCAGCGGCCGGTCGAGCGGCGTGGCCACGGCTATCGGCGCCCGCCCATCGGGCTGCGCTGGGTGCGCACCGCCCCCTGAGCCGGCCGGCGCCCCGGATCGCGCCCGCGCGGTGCTCAGTCTTTGTTGTTGTGTTTGTTCTTTTTGTTGTGCTTTTTCTTCTTGTTATTGCCCTTGACCACGGTGAACTTCGGCTTCCCCGGCTGTTTTTTGGGCGGGTTCGTGGACTTGGTCGGGGCCGGGAGCGGCTGCTGCACGGTCGGGGTGTTCTCGACGGTCTTGTCGGTGCTGAGGCCCTCGCTCGGGGTGCCAACCTCGTTGCCACCACCGCCTTCGGTGAGCTGGCTCACTTCGCCGTTCTGGCTGGAGGGTTCGGTGCTCGGGGCCTCGCTCACCTCGGTGCTCAGCGGCGTCGGGCTCGGCGCGTTGGTGCTCTCGCCCACGGGCTCGTGCTGCTTGGGCGGGTCGACCACGTGGCCGAGCTCGGGGCGGGCGGTGAGGCCGTCTTGGGTGCTGGGCAAGGTCTCGCTGTTGGAGCCAAGGGTATCGGAGGCCACAGAGCCCTTGACCGCGGTGGTGGTGGGGCGGAGCTGGCCCTTGGCCTGTTTGTTGATCCCGCCGAGCTTCAGGACGCTCGAGGGGAGCTGACCGCCGGGGAGCGGCTTGGGCAAGCGCACATGATCGGTGCCGAACAGGGTCTGGACCCGGCGGCCCTCCTTCATGCCGTTGTCTTGGGTGAACTTGCCGCTGGCCTTGTTGATCTTGGCGTTGAAGTGGTCGTAGATGGGCTTGCCGGACTTGGTGGTGCCGGTCTTCTCCACGTTGCGCACGATCGGCGAGGTCATCCAGGGCGTGAGCTTGGGCTGGTCGTAGCTGTCGAAGATGCCCTCGGGCTTCTTGCTGTTCTGCCAGTTGGACTTGCCCTTGTTGGTGGACATGGCCATCGCGAGCGACTTGTTCTGCTCGTACTTGTTGAGGTAGGCCCCGTCGTACTTCTTGTTGCGCGACTCAAGCTCGAGGCCCTTCCGCCCCACGTGCTCTTTGCGGGCGTGGGCGCCGTAGGGCTTCTGAACGCCGTGGACGGTGGCCCGGCCCTCGGAGCGGTCCAGCAGGTCGTTGGCGCCGCTGATCTGCTGCTGGTACTCCGACAGCATCGGCGGCGGCGAGGGCACGCCGTTGGTGCCCTGCGGGCTCTGCTGCGGGCTGGGGCCGGAGCCGTTGATCACCTTGGTTTGTCCGCCTTTGGGCGTCACGGTGATGGTCTTTTTGGGGGGCTGCAGCGTCTGGGCGTTGCTGGGCGAGACCGTCGGGCTCACCGTGTTGGTGCTGCTGCTCGGCTGCGGCTGGGCCTGGGTCTTGCCCTGGCCCTGGCCCCACAGTGGGTCGTTCTTCTTGATGACCGTGAGCTTGCTGTTCGACACGTCGCCCTCCACTGGCGCGATTTGGCTAACCGTCGCTGACACTCCGTGCCAGCCGGCCCTGTTCGCGGCTGCGCCCCAGGCGATCCGGCTTGACCGCGCTTCGGTGCCGTGCTCTGTTCTGCGACGCTGGGCCGTTGGCCCGCCGGGAGGGGGCGATGAGCAGCGGGGTCGGGCAAGGAGACCAGCGGTGGGCTGGCGGCGCGGCGGGCGGCGTCGCGGCGGGCGCGGCGGGGGCTGCGGCGATGGTGGCGCTGCTCCGGGAGCCGCTGGAGGCCGAGCTTCGCGCGCAGATGGCCGAGCTCCTGGCCGCGGCCCGCGTCGAGCTGACGGCCGCTGTTGACGCCCAGGTGGCCCTTCAGCTCGCGGCGGCGAAGCTGGAGCTCAGCGCCGAGGCCCACCGGCTCTCCGAGGCGCTGCGGACAGAGGGCGCTGCCCACGTCGCGGCGGTCCAGACCGAGGCGGAGGGGCGCCGCGGCGAGTTGTCCGACGAGGCCGACGCCCTTCGGTCCTCGATCGCAGGCGAGGCGGCCCACCAAGCCGGCGCGCTGACCGCTGGCCTCGGCGCCTCCGCCGAGCGCCTCCACGACGCGCTGCAGGACCGACGGGACGCGCTGGCCGCCGGGCTCGACGACCGCGCCGAAGACCTGCGCGGTCAGCTCGCCGCTGCGGTGGATGAGCACCTCGGCCGGCTGCGCGGCGACGCGGATGCGCTGCGCCACCGGGTGCGCGGCGAGGTCGAGGATCACAGCCGGCGGGCCCGGGAGGAGCTCGACGAGGTGGGCGGCCAGGTGCGCCAGGGCAAGGAGCGGCTGCGCGAGGTGGTGCACGACATCGCGATCGCCCTGGCTGAGCAGATCCCCGTCGTCGGTCACTCGGTCGCTTCCCTCGCCGACCGCATCGAGCTGCACCGCTGATCCGGCGCCCCGCGCGCCCCGAGGCCCTGTGCATGAGCAGCACGTCCAGCCCACTCCCGAGCGCCCTGAGCGGCGCGCTGCGCGCCCTCGCCGACGCCCAGCGGCGCGTGCCCCTCGCCGTACCCGCGGCGCCCGAGCCCGGGAGCGTCGAGGCGGTGCGCGCCTGGCTGGCGGTCGCTCGGCCGGTGGTCCAAAGCGCCGTCAAGCACGCCAAGCTCGAAGATGCGGGCCTGCAGGCGCGCATCGCGGCGCCGGCCAACGCCAAGGACGACGAGGCGGCGTGGAGGGCGCTCGACGCGGCCTGCGCCCAGGTCGAGCGCGAGCTGCTGTCGCCGCCCAGCCTTCAAGCGCGCCTCACCGAGGGGCGCCGCAGCATGATGCCCCGGGTCGAGAAGGTGATCAGCGAGCACCTGCGCACCTCCATCGAGGGCACCGGCGGAAAGCTGCGGGCCTCGGTCGACGCCGCGGGCATCGCCCACCTGCAGGCCGAGCTGCCGCGTTGGGTCTCGGCTTGGTCGGAGTACAGCTTCGCTTGGATCGAGCACGACCTCAGCCGAACCCTGCACGTGCTGTGGACGGCCCGCGGCCCCGCGCTGCCGGTGCCCGCGCCCACCTTCGCGCCGCTGCGGCCGGTGGCGGTCGACAAGGCCATCGAGCTGCCCGCCATCGATCTGGAGCGCGACGAGGCCGGCCTCGGCGCCGGCGCGCTGCGGCACGGGCGGGCGGTGCTGTACTCGGTGCTCGGTCTGCTCGGTCTTTTCGGCGTCTCGCGCAGCGGCGGCGGTGAGGGCATCGACCCGACGCACCTCAAGATCGCGATGGCGCTGATGGCCATCGCCGCCGGGGGCTTCGGCTACATGCAGGCCCGGATCGAGCGCGAGAAGGAGCGGGAGCGCCTCCGCGAGCAGGCCCGCCAGAAGGCCGATCAGGCCACCCGCGACGTGCTCCGGGTCTGGCTCGACCGCTCGGCCGACAAGCTCGCGGCCGCGGCCAACGAGCAGCTGCTGGCCCGCCGCGACGCCTTCGTGGCCTGGCACCGGGCCACCGTCGCCCCGGCCGAGCAGCGCCGGGCCGAAGCGCTCCGCCGCCTCACCGCCGACGCCGAAGCCGCCCGGGCGGCCCAAGGCGGGGCGCGCGACGCGCTGCGCGATCTCGAGCGGGCCCTCAAGGCCCTCGACGATCTCCTTGCCCACTTGGTTTGAATGGGCTTCTGTCACCCAAAGGCATGCACAATGGGAGCGGTGTTGACTGATCGACCGAAGGTTTGGCCTTGGATTGTGCCCGCGGGGCCGATGCTGTGGGGGGCGCTGGCGATCGGCGGCCTCGGCTGCGGCTCCCGATCGGAGGCGCCCGCGCCAGCAGAGGCGCCCGCGCCCGCGGAGGCGCCCGCGCCCGCGCAGGCCCCTGCAGCGGCGGCGGACGCGGCCTACCCGATGGCGCGGGTGCCGGCGGGCCGCTACACCGTGGGCTGCACGCCCGGGCAGGGGGCCGACTGCGTCGGGGGCCTCGTTGAGGTTGACCTGCCGCGCGACCTTTGGGTCGGGGTGTTTGAGGTGAGCCAGGGGCTGTATGGGGCCCGGATGGGCGCCCACCCGTCGGGGCAGCGGGAGTGCGGGCCAGACTGTCCGGTGGAGTTCTTGAATTGGGACGCGGCGGTCGCCTTCGCCGACGCGATGTCGGTGCAGGCCGGGCTCCGGCCCTGTGGGCAGCAGGGGGCCGGGCCGGCGGCATCGCCTTGCCTCGGCTACCGCCTGCCGAGGGCGGCGGAGTGGGAGGTGGCGGCCCGCGGCGGCGCCGACACGCCCTTCTCCGGCGGCGCGACCGCTGGGCCGGTGGCCTGGACGGCCGAGAACAGCGGCTGGAAGAGCCACCCCGTCGGCCAGCTCCAGCCCAACGGCTATGGGCTCTACGACATGAGCGGCAACGTCTATGAATTCACCGCCGATCCGATCGCCGAGGGCGGCTGGGTGATCCGGGGCGGGAGCTGGGCCAACCCCGCGGGAGAGGGCCGCGTGACGGTGCCCTCGAGCATCACCGACGGCTACGCCGACCCGAAGATCGGCCTGCGGCTGGTGCGGACGGCGCCGTGAGCGGCCGGGGGGGCGCTCCGGCGGGGTGGGCGGCCCTCGGGGCGGTGGCGCTGCTCGGGCTTGGCTTGCTGTGGCTGCTTTTGAGCGGGCAGTCGACCGAGGGGCCGGTGCCCATCGCCGTCCTCGCCGCGGTCGAGCCGGCGCCCGCGCCGCGCTGGGCGGGCGCCTCGGGCTACCGCATGGCCTTGCTGCCGGCCGGCACGGCACAGCTCGGCTGCACCGCGGGCCAGGGCGGGCGCTGCGCCGACGACGAGCGGCCGGCGCGCGCCGTCACCCGGAGCCGGGCGCTGTGGGTGGGCGAGACCGAGGTCACCCAAGCGCTGTGGGAGCGCGTGCTGCACGTCAACCCCGCGGGCTTCGCCGGCTGTGCGCGCTGCCCGGTCGAGGGCCTGAGCTGGACCGACGCCGCCGCCTTCGCCGACGCCCTGTCGGCCTTCGACGGCCTGCCGCCCTGCTACCGGATCTCCGGCGAGGAGGTCGCGTGGCCAGAAGGCCTGGCTTGCCTCGGCTATCGCCTGCCCACCGAGGCCGAATGGGAGGCCGCCGCCCGCGCCGGCGGCGACCAGCGCTTCGCCGGGGGCGACGCGGCGCTGGCCGTCGCTTGGATCGAGGGCAACTCGGCCCAACGAACGCACCCGGTGGGCCAAAAGCGGCCGAACGCCTTGGGCTTGGTGGACATGAGCGGGGGCGTCTGGGAGTGGGTGTGGGACTGGTACGGGCCCTACCCGGCCGACGGCGCGCCAGAGGTCGATCCGCTCGGCCCGGCGACCGGGCAGACCCGCGTGCGGCGGGGCGGCGCCTGGCTGACCTCCGCCGACTTCGCCCGGGTGTCGGCGCGGTTCTACTTCACGCCGGAGACGGCGAGCGACATCGTCGGGCTCCGGCTGGTGCGCACGGCGGCTCCCGCGGAGGCGGCGGCGCTGTAAGGCGCGGCACCGGCCCCTGGGCCCTGTCGCAGAGCGACGCGCTGCAGGTCATTCAGGGTTGGGTGGCCGTGGCCTGCCGCCCGGTGGACGGAGCGCCGGGCCACC
>CANHON010000285.1 GCA_947462115.1 Deltaproteobacteria bacterium
CCATGCCGGTGAACCGCGACGGCGTGCCAATTGACCCCAGCAGCTGGAACCGCCTCGACGGCTTCCCGATCCTCGGCCGCGCCATGGCCCTGCTGCCGGGGGCTACCACCGAGGGCGCGGCGACCTGGGACAACCCGGCGCTCTCAATGCAGGCCGACAGCAAGACCTTGATCTTCGACGCAGAGACCGGCGAGCTACAGCCGCACTACGCCGAGCTGGAGCGCTTCACCGACGATACGGCCCGTCGGGCGATGCTGCTGCACCCCGTTCGCCCCTTGCAATACGGGCGCCGTTACATTGTGGTGATGCGGGGGCTCGTCGATGCGTCGGGCGCGCCCGTCTCTGCGCCCGACGGCTTCGCCACCCTGCGCGACGGAGCGGCCAGCGAGGACGTCGATCTGCTGCGGCAGCGCGATCACTACGAGGACGTGATCTTCCCCGCCATCGAGGCCCAGGGCGTGCCTCGCGCCGAGCTGCAGCTCGCCTGGGACTTTGTCACCGTAAGCGCCGAGCGCTCGCTGGGCCCCATGCTCCATATGCGGGATGAGAGCATCGCCGCTTTGCCGGCGTCGGGGCCTCCGTTTCGCGTGGCGCGGGTCGGCGAAGGGGAGTGCGCCAGCGAGGGCGACATCGGGCGCTTGATCCGCGGCGAGATGACGGTCCCGCTCTACCTCACCCAGTGGGAAGCCGGGAACACCAGCCGGCTCGTCTGGGGCGCGGACGGTCTCCCCGAGCAAAATGGCACCGTGGACGTTCCTTTCACGGTTCAGGTCCCCTGCGCTCTGCTCCGCTCCCCCGCACCCCGGCCTGCCTTGCAGTTTGGCCACGGCTTGTTCGGCGACCGCAGCCACGCCGAGTCCGGGGCGGTGGCGGAGCTCGCGTACCAGTCCGGCCAGGTCGTGTTCGCGGTGGATTGGACCGGCATGAAGGACGTGGACGTCAACCCGGTCACCTTGGCCTTGGCCACGGACTCCACGCTGTTTGGGGCGCTCACCGACCGCCTCCACCAGGGGCAGCTCGAGGCGCTGCTGGCCGCCGAGCTCATCACCACTGGCCTCGCCACCGACCCCAACCTCATCGTCGATGGCGTGCCTCTCATCGATCCGAGCGAGGTCAACTTCTACGGCGTCTCGCAGGGCGGCATCCTCGGCGGCGCGCAGCTCGCCCTGTCACCGCGGGTGCGGCGCGCCATCTTCAGCGTTCCCGGATCGCCCTTCTCGATGCTGCTCAACCGGGCCTCGCCTTTCCAGCCCTTCTTTGTGATGCTGAACGCGAAGTACGACGACCCCGCCGACATCACCGTGCTCATCGCCATGTTCCAGATGTTGTGGGATCCCGGCGAGACGGCGGGCTGGGCGCCCTTGATGACCGAGCAGGCGGTCGAGGACCTCGTGCCCGGCGCGGCGCCCTCCGTGCCCGATCGGCAGGTCTTGATCCAGCTGGCCAAGGGGGATCGCTCGGTCTCTACCCTCGGTGGGCATGTTTTCGCACGTTCGGTGGGCGCCGATCTGGTGGCGCCGGGGGTCCGCGAGGTCTATGGCCTCCCGCTCAGGGAGCCGCCCTTTGTCGGCTCGGCGGTCCAAGAGTTCGACTTTGGGTGGGAGGAGCCCGCCGAAGATGAGCAGCCCAACGCGAGCGAGGTGGGTCCTCACAACATGCCCTTCGATTCGGCCGAGGGAATCCGGCAGTTCGCGCACTTCTTGAGGACCGGCGAGGTCATCGCTGTCTGCGATGGGCCCTGCGACCCCAACTGAGGCCCCGCCTCCCCTTGAACCCCACGGTGATGGTGCCCCATGAAGTCCCTCCGCGCGCCCCTTCAGCTCTTGACCTGCGAAGCGGCGCGCCCGCTGGCCTCGGCCGTGGCGGCGCAGCTCGGCCTCGGCTTGTCCAAGAGCAGCGACCAGTGGTTCGCCAGCGGAGAGGGCAAGCACGTCATCGCGGAGAACGTCCGCGGGAGCGACGTCTACGTCTTTGGGGCGCCGATCGCCCCTGGCGATGAACGCAGCGTCTATGACCGCTTTATCATGACCTTACACGCCGTTGAGGCCGCGACCCAGTCGGACGCCGAGTGGGTCACGGCGGTGCTGCCCTACTACCCAGGCGCGCGCCAAGACAAGCGCAAGGGCCGAACGCGCGAGGCCATCTCTGCCGGCCTGTTCGCGCGCATGCTGCAGGAGGCCGGCGCCCGCCGGGTGGTCACGGTCGATATTCACAACGAGGCCATCGCGGGCATGTTTGACCCGACCCGCTGCCGACTCGAGAACGTCGAGCTTTGCCACCGCTTCGCGCGGCACCTGCGCTGGCGGGGGCTCGCCGGCGGCACGGTGGCGGCGCCGGACGTGGGCGGCTTGGAGCGGGCTCGGCACTTCGCCGCGGAGCTCTCCGCTGATCTCGTGGCGATCTCCAAGGAGCGCGACTACTCGCAGGCCAACACCGTGCAGCGCGCCACGCTCATCGGCGAGGTGGAGGGCCGCGACGTGCTGCTGGTGGACGACATCATCGACACCGCGGGCTCCGTCGTGGCCGCGGTCTCGGCGCTGAGGGAGCGCGGCGCGCTGAACATCACCGTCGCCTGCTCCCACGCGCTCATGTCACCGCCGGCCTGGGAGCGGCTCGGGGCCCTCCACGCGCGCTCGGTGGCCGAGGGCTGGCGCTTCCGCGTGGTCGGCAGCACCTCGGTGGTCCATCCCAACCCGCCCGACTGGTTCGGCGCCTTCGACATCGCCCCGCTGCTCGCTGAAGTCATCAACAGCATCAACGGGCGGGGCAGCGTCACGGGCGCGCAGGAGGCGGACGAGGCGCTCAGCGGTGGGGGCGACCCCCACAGCGGCTGCGCTTAGGTTGCGCTCACGCCGACAACAACGACAGTGACGTTGTCCTCGGTGCCGTGCTCGATCGCCTTCTGCACCAAGACCTCCGCGAGATCGTCGAGGGGGGTCGAGGCGATGATGCGCTCGAGGTGGTCGTCGTCGAGCGGATCGGTGAGCCCGTCGCTGCACAGCAAGAAGATGTCGTTGGGCCGGACCGCTTGGGCGAGCGTGTCGGGCTCGACGGGGCCGTGGTAGCCCACCGACTGCGTCAGGATGTTCTTGTGGGGCACGATCCGGGCGAGCTCCGGGGTGAGCCGGCCGGCGTCGATCTCCTGCTGCACGACGGTGTGATCGCGGGTGAGGCGCTCGATCCGGCCGTCGCGGAACAGGTAGGCCCGGCTGTCGCCGACGTGGCCGAGGTAGGCCTGGCCGCCCTCGATCAGCAGCACCACCAAGGTCGTGCCCATGCCGCTGTGGACCGGGTTGGCCAAGGACTCCCGCCGGATCCGCTGGCTGGCCTGGTTCATGGTGTACCGGATGCGCTCGCGCACCCGCTCCACGTCGGAGCCGGCCGCCACGGAGAGGCGGGTCTCGTCGGGGTCGTCCTCCTCCAGCAGCAGGTCGACCACCGTGCTGACCGCGATCTCGGAGGCGACCTCTCCGCTGGCGTGGCCGCCCATGCCGTCGGCGACGACGAAAAGACCCTGATCGACGTCAACGTGGAAGTTGTCTTCGTTGTTTTCGCGGACCGGACCGGGGTCGGTGCGGGCGGAGGCTTCGAGTCGCATGGCGCTCCAGGGGGGACCCGCGCGATGCCGGGCGGCGCGCTCCGTCGCTCGAGGTGAGCAGGGGGGGCGTCGCTCTGCCGGGGTGGACGTGCGCGGAATTGAAGGGGTGTTCGTTCGGTCGAGCGCTGTCGCGTAGCCGATTGGGTAGACTCTGGGGAGTCCGACCAACGCCGACTTCGCGGCCGAGGCGCGGTGCCCGGTGGATGGACTATAGATCAGCGGATCGGGCGGCGCGGACTGCGGGCCCCCGAGACCCCGGCGGCGGCGCGCTCCCTCCTGTCCTTGGCGATCATGAACCTCCTCCCAGAACCTGGCACGATCATCGGAAACTACCGGGTGATCGGCGAGATCGGCCGCGGGGGCATGGCCTCGGTGCTGTCGGTGATCCACCTGCCGACGGGCGGGGAGCGCGCGCTGAAGCTCATGCTTCCGGGCCCGCTGCAAGGCGAGTCGGTTCAGCGGTTCCAGCGAGAATTTCGTACGCTGAGCCGGCTCGATCACCCGGGCATCTTGCGCGTCTTCGATCAAGGGGTCTTCGACGGGCGGCCCTACCTCGTGATGGAGCTGCTCAGCGGCACCGAGCTCAGCCAGGTGGTCGAGGAGTGGCGGGGCCTCGCGCCGATGGAGCGCTTTCGCCGCGCTCGCAAGGTGTTGATCGCGCTGGCAAGAGCCCTGGAGTACGTCCACGACCTCGGCCTCGTGCACCGCGACGTCACGCCATCGAACATCATGGTGCTTCCGGATGGCACCGTAAAGTTGATGGACTTCGGCATCGTAAAGCTGCCCGGCGGCGACATGACCCACGCCGGCGAGGTGGTCGGCACGGTCGCCTACATCGCGCCGGAGCAGGCGATGGACGGGCCGATCGACAACCGGGCCGACCTCTACTCGCTCGGGGTGGTCTTCTACCTGATGCTCACCGGGCGGCGGCCGTTCAACGCGCGAAACGCCGCCGGCTACCTGGATAAACACCTGCATCGGGCCGCGCGGCCCCCACGGGAGCTGGTGCCGACCATCCCCGAGCTGGCCGACGAGGTCTGCATGCGGCTGTTGGCGAAGAACCCGGCCGATCGCTTCGCCAGCGCCACCCACCTGCTCCACGTGCTGCACGCCAGCCCCGCCCTCGTGGCCTCGCCCCAGTCCCGCGATTGGGTGCCAGAGCTGGTGGGCCGGGCGGCCGAGCTGGCCCAGCTCCGCGCGGCGATCGGTCGGCTGGGCGCGGACGATGGCCACCGGCGCGGCGGCTTGCTGCTGCTGGAGGGCGCGGACGGCATGGGGCGGAACCGGCTCGCCTCGGAGGGCGCGCAGCTCGCCCGGCGGGAGGGCATCGCCGTCTCCCGCAGCCGCGGACAAAACCCGCACCAGCGCGCATTTGAGATGTTCCGCCCCCTGGTGGAGGAGCTCGTCGCCAGCAGCGGGCTGCCCGCACCTCCGGCCTTGGCGGCGACTTTTGGCGACGCGGGGGCCGATCGGGTGGAGCGCTACGCGGTGATGAAGGCGGTGGGCGAGCTGCTCCCCCGCTCCACGCCGCGCATCCTGTTGATGCACGAGGCGAGCCGCTCGGATCGGCCCAGCCTGGACCTCGTCGAGTACCTGGTGCGCAACGTCGTGGGCGTTGAGAATCGCCCGCTGCTCATCATCCTCATCCGTCCTACCCTCGAGGAGGGCCTCGATGACCCCCTGCGGGAGGTGCTGGCCGGCGCCCGAACCGGGGTGCCCGCCGAACGCCTGCTGCTGGATCGGCTGACGCCCTCCGCGGTGGAGGAGCTGGTGCTCACCCTCGTGGCCGACGGCGCCGCGGCCCGGCTGCTCGCCCACCGCCTGCACCGGGAGGGGGACGGCAACCCGTTCTACATCCGGGAGATGCTGCGGGCGCTGTTCGACGACGGCCGGCTGCGGCCGGGCGTGGCGGGCGGTCGGGGCGCGGTGGGCTTGGAGCTCGGGCAGGTGGAGACCACCCGGCTGCCGGTCCCGGGCTCTTTGCGCGAGATCATCCGGGCGCGCATGGCGGGCGTCGGCGCGGAGGCCCTGGAGGTGGCGCGGGTGGCCTCCGCCGCCCAGGCCGAGCTCGACACGGCGGTGGTGGCCGAGGTCACCGGTTTTGACGAAGACACCCTGATCCGCGCCATTGACGAGGGCGTGCGGGCGCGCCTGCTCTCCACCCGACGCACCGACGGGGTGGAGCGGGTGGCCGTGCAGCGCAACCGCGTCCGCGACGTGGTCGTGGAGGACACC
The DNA here is from genome assembly GCA_947462115.1 of Deltaproteobacteria bacterium. Classification (GTDB taxonomy): domain Bacteria; phylum Myxococcota_A; class UBA796; order UBA796; family UBA2385; genus JAEUKK01. The sequence goes on from CANHON010000285.1 coordinate 5,834, forward strand.
GATCCCGCGGCTTGGCGGGCGCTGCACTGCGCGCTCGGGCGGGTGTTGGAGCTGCGCCACCGCCGCAACCCCGGGGCGGTCGTCGAGACGCTCGCCACCCATTTTGAGCAGGGGGATCTGCCGTCCAAGGCCTACCCCTACCTGCTCCAAGCGGCGCAAAAGCTCTCGCAGCGCACCTTCTTGCGGGAGGCCATGGACAACCTCGACCGGGCCAAGCGCCTCGAGCCGGCGGCCCGGGCCTTCATCCCCATTCAAGAGGCCGATCAACGGCTGGTGGACCTGCACCTCGCCCGCGCCCAGGCCCACAAGGACCTCGGCAACCTCGACCTCGCGGAGCAGGAGACGGTGGCGGCGGACGCGCTGGCGGTGGTGCTTCAGCAGCCGCGCCTGCTGGCCCGAACCGCGACGATGCG
>CANHON010000286.1 GCA_947462115.1 Deltaproteobacteria bacterium
GCCGCGCTGCTCTGCCCCACCACCGTGCTCGCCTTCCAGCACTACAAGAACGCGGTGGAGCGCTTCGAGCCCTTCGGCATCAAAGTGGCCCTGCACAGCAGCTTTCGGACGACCCAGCAGCTCCGCGAGACCACCAAGGCCGTCGAGTCCGGCGAGGTGGGCTTGTTGGTGGGCACCTCGGGCCTGCTGGGGCGCGGCGTCCACTGGAAGGACCTCGCGCTCGTCATTGTCGACGAAGAGCACCGCTTTGGAGTCAAACAAAAGGAGAAGCTCAAGAAGCTGGCCCGGGCCCGGGACGGCCGGCCCAGCGAGTACCTCGCCATGAGCGCCACCCCGATCCCCCGCACCCTGCACATGGCGATCTCGGGGCTGCGCGACCTGTCGGTGATCCGCACCCCGCCCGAGGGCCGGCGCCCGGTGCAGACGCGGGTGCTCAAGTGGAACGAGGCCACCATCCGTTCGGAGATCTTGCACGAGCTGAAGCGCGGCGGGCAGGTATTTTTCGTGCACAACCGCATCGAGTCGATCGAGGTGGTGTACCGCCGGCTGACCGAGCTGGTGCCCGAGGCCCGCTTCTTGGTGGCCCACGGCCAGATGGCGCCAGAGGACCTGGAGCGCACCCTCGTGCAGTTCGTCCAAGGCGAGGCCAACGTGCTGCTCTGCACCACCATCGTCGAGTCGGGCGTGGACATGCCCAACGTCAACACGATCTTGGTCAACCGGGCCGACCAGCTCGGCCTCGCCCAGCTCTACCAGCTGCGGGGGCGGGTCGGCCGCGGCAGCGTGCGGGGCTACTGCTCGCTCATCGTGCCCGAGGACGACGCGGCCCTTCAAAAGGAAGCGATGGAGCGTCTTCGCGTGCTGCAAGAGAACCAGGAGCTGGGCTCGGGCCTGATGATCGCCGAGGCCGACCTGGAGCTGCGGGGCTCGGGCGACCTGCTCGGAGAGTCGCAGCACGGCGCCATTCACGAGCTCGGCCTCGACACCTACGTGGAGATGCTGGACGCCGCCGTGGCCCACGCCCGCGGCGACCTGGCCCGCGAGCGCCTGGACCCCGAGGTCGAGGTGCCCGTGCGCGCCCTGCTGCCCGAAGGCTACATCGAGGACCTCGACCAGCGCCTCGCCGAGTACCGGCGGCTGAGCGCCACCCGCAGCGTGCCCGAGCTGCGCGACCTGCTGTCGTCTTGGGAGGACGAGTACGGCGCGCCCCCGGAGGAGGTGCTGAACCTCGGCTGGCTGACCGAGACCCGCCTGCGCTGCCGCAGCCTGGGCATCGAGCGCATCGCCTGGCTGAAGGTGCGCCTGCTCATCGATCTGCACGCGACCACCACGATTCAAGATCAGCAGCTCGCCCAGCTCATCCGCCGGGACCCGCAGCGCTTTCGCCGGTCGGACGCCGCCCACCGCGGGGTGGCCGACGCCGAGCCCGGTCGGCGCTTGGAGGTGCGGTTCAGCGCCGAGGAGGGGGCGCACCCCTTCCGCCTGATGCACTGGGTGCTCGCCAGCCTGGAGCGGCCCGCCGAAGACGCCCCGCCTGCCGTCATCATCGACCACGACCGCGGAACGGAGCAGCGCTTGCATGGCCGGGCCCCCCAAGATGGGCCCGCCCGGCGCATCGTCCGCCGCCCCCGCTGAGGAGCCCCCATGAAGCTGAGCCGCCGCACCCTGCTTGGGATCGTCGCCGCCGCTGGCGCCCTGACCGCCGCCACCGGCTTGGTCGGGGCGATCACGGTGGGCACCCAGTGGTGGGATCAGCCCGCTGATGCGCCTTTTGAGGCCCTGGAGAGCGAAGAGGCAGCCGTGGTCCGGGCGGTGGCCGCCGCGGCCTTCCCCGGCGGGGCGACCATCGCCCTGGGCGGCGGCGAGGCCGAGCTCGACCGCTTCTTCGACGGGCTGCTGTTGTCCCTGCCCGAGATGCAGCGCTCGCTGCTCAAGCTGCTGCTGCACGCCCTGGAGCACGGGGCGATCCTCGCCGAGGGCGACCGCCTCAGCGCGCTGCCCGAGGTGGCCCAGCGGGCCTTCGTGATGGGCCTGCTCCAGCACGAGCTGGCCGAGGTGCGCGGGGCGGCGATGAGCCTCGTGGTGCTGCTCGGGATGGGCTACACCACCCACCCGACGGTGGCGCCGATGATCTCGGCGTGGCACCGCTGCGGCTACGGGAGCTGAGCGCGCCCCCCTCGTCAGACCCACCGCGCCGCCCCGTCCCGTCCCCCCGATGGAGCACCGATGCCCGACCACGCTCCCCAGAGCCCCGAGGAGTGGCGCCGCGCCATCGCCGAGACCCTCGGCCCCTGCGCGCTCCCCGGCTACCCCACGCCCAACCCCCTCGGCCTTTTGCAGCCCGCGCCGCCCGCCCGGGGCTTCCTGGATCTGCCGTCGGACTCCGAGATCAGCGTCGAAGTGGTCATCGTCGGCGGTGGGCCGGGGGGCGGGAGCGCCGCGCTGGCCCTGACCCAGGCCGGCGTCCAGACCTTGCTGCTGGAAGAGGGCCCAGCGCGCAGCCACTTCCGCAAGAATTACGCCCACACCGCGCGCTACCACATGCAAGAGGCCGGCACGATGGTGGCCCGGGGCTCGGCGATGATGCCCATCGCCGCCGGGCGTGGCCTGGGCGGCAGCTCGCTGGTCAACTCCGCGCTGAGCTTTCGGCCGCCCCGCCGGGTGCTGGACCAATGGGCGGCCGACCTCGACGACCCGAGCTTGGGCTTCGACGCCCTGCAGCCCCTCTACGATGAGGTGAGCGAGCTGGTGGGCGTGGGCATCACCCGCGCGGAGATCAGCGGCGAGAACAATGACCTCATCGTCCGCGGCATCCAGGCGCTGGGCCTCGAGGGCGGCCTCGCGCCCCGCGGCACGCCCGGCTGCATCGGCTGCGGCGTCTGCTACTTTGGCTGCCCCAGCGGCGGAAAAGGCAGCACCAACCTCACGTACCTGCCGCGGGCCCACGCGCTCGGCCTGGACATCCAGGCCGAGGTGAAGGTCGAGGGCCTCATCGTCGAAAACGGCGTAGTGCGCGGCGTTGAGGCGGTGGCCATCCACCCCGATACGGGCGCGCGCGGCGCGCGGCTGCGGGTGCGGGCCAAGCACGTCGTGCTCTCGGCGGGGGCGGTCGGAACGCCTCGGCTGCTGTGGCACAGCGGCGCGGCGGCGGCCCTCGGCGCCCACACCGGCGAGCACCTGCAGGTGCACCCAGGCAGCACCATCGTGGCGATCTGCGATCATGAGGTCGAGATGTGGAAGGGCGCCACCCAAGGGGCCTACTTCCACCACCCCGACCTGCCCGGCGTGCTGCCCCACACCTTCAGCGCGCCGCCCGAGGCCTGCTTGGTGGCCGCCGGCTTTTTGGGCGACCGCTGGCAGGAGGGCCTGGCGCTCCTCCCCCGCATGTGCGGCATGTTGTTGATGGTGAGCGACAAAGGCGAGGGTCGGGTGCGGGCCTTTGGGGACGGCCGGGCCGACCTCGTCTACACCTTCGCCGACGAGGACGTCGACCGCATCAAGCGCGGGCTGGTGGAGGTGGCGCGGGTGCTCCAGGCGGGCGGGGCGCGCGACCTCTACGTGCCGATCCACGGGGTGCAGATGTCCCAGAGCCCCGAGGCGCTCGCCAAGCAGCTCACCGATCGGACGATCAAGGACTTCACCCTCTACGCGGCGCACCCCATGGGCACCTGCCGCATGAGCCGCGACATCGGGAGCGGCGTGGTGGACCGCTCCGGGCGGGCCCACGGCCTGCGCAACCTGTGGTTGGCGGACGCGAGCGTCTTTCCGAGCAGCTTGGGCGTGAACCCGCAGCTCTCGACCATGGTGATGGGCACCCGGGTCGGCCGGGCCCTGGCCGCCAGCGGCTGAGCGCCGAGGGGCGGCGGTGTGCACCGCCACCATCACCGGGCGCCCGCGGCCGAGCGGCGCGACTGGGTCGGGCCTTCGCAGGAGATCACCGACAGCGGGACCATTTTCGTCCGCTGGGACTCCGCGCGCCGGGGCGCGTGGGACCGATCGGCGAGGCCACGGGCCCGACGGGCCGCGTCCAGCAGGTCGCCGGCGGCCTCGCGGGTGCTGGCGGTGAGGTCGACCCCGCCGAGCATCCGGGCCATCTCTTCTTGGCGCTCCTCGGCGCTGAGGCGGTGGATGCGGCTGAAGGTGCGACCGGCGGCGATGGCCTTGCTGACGTGAAAGTGCTGGTCCCCGTAGGCCGCCACCTGCGGGCTGTGGGTGATGCACAAGACCTGATGGTGCGCCGCCACGTCGCTCAGGCGCCGGCCGATGACCTCGGCGATGGCGCCGCCGACCCCGGTGTCGACCTCGTCGAAGACATAGAGCCCGACGGGGCCCATGCCGGCGAGCACCCGCTTGAGGGCCAGCAGCGTGCGGGAGAGCTCACCCCCGCTCGCCACCTGCGCCAGGGGCCGCGGCGCTTCCCCCGGGTTGGGGGCGATCAAGAACTGAGCGAAGTCGAGGCCGCGGGGCCCGAGGCGCCGGCCGTCGATCAGCAGGCCGGCGCTCAGCGGCTCCAGCCCGACGTGGAGGCCCGCCTCCGGCATGCCGAGCCCGCGCAGCTCGTCGGTGATGGCGGCCCCTAAGCCCACCGCCACCGTCGCCCGGTGGGCCGACAGGCGGAGCGAGGCCGCGAGCGCGCGCTGATCGGCCGCGAGCGAGGCGCGGCTCAGCTCTTCGACCCGCGCCTCCCCTTGGCCCAGGGCCGCGAGCTCGGCCCGGGCGGCGTCGCGCCAGGCGAGCAGCGCGTTGAGGTCCCCGCCGTGCCGCCGCGCGAGCCGCTTGAGGGCGTAGGCCCGCTCCTCGAGCTCGCGGAGGCCCCGGGGGTCGACCCCCACGCCGCGGGCATAGGCGCCGAGATCGCGCGCCGCCTCGATGAGCTCGAGCCGGGCCCCATCCACCCGGCCCACCAGCTCGCCCAAGCTCGGGTCGAAGCGGGCGGCCTCGTGCAGGGGCCCGAGCACCGTGAGCAGGCGCTCGCCGATGGAGCCGTTGGCGCTGTGAATGGCCTGCTCGGCCCCGCTCGTGGCTTGGTGCAGGCGGGCGCCGTGGCGGGCGCGCACCAGGGTGGCCTCCAGCTCGTCGAGCTCGCCGGGCTGCGGCTTGAGCTCATTGACCTCGGCGAGCTGCATCTTGAGCAGGTCCTCTCGGTCGGCGCGCTCGCGAAGGGCGGCCTCGGCGTCGGCCAAGGCCTTGCGGGCGGCGACAGCGGCGGCGTGGAGGGCACCCACCTCCGCCACCTCGGCCAACAGCCCCCCAAAGGCGTCGAGGTGCCCGAGGTGGGTGCTCGGATCGACGAGGGTGTGGTGCTGGTGCTGCGAGCTGATGTCGACGAGGCCGCGCGCGACCCGCTCCAGCTGCTGCAGGGTGACGAGGCCGCCGTTGAGGTAGGCGCGGCTTCGCCCGCTCGCCATCACCACCCGCCGCACGATGAGCTCGCCAGAAGCGCCCACATCCACGCCATCTTCGCGGATCAACGCCTGGGCGACCGGGTCCGCCGAGAGGTCGAACAGGGCCTCGATCTCGGCTTGGTCTTGGCCGGTGCGCACGAGGTCGCCGCGGCCCTTGCCGCCCAGCACCAGCTTGAGGGCGGCGATGAGCATGGACTTCCCGGCCCCGGTCTCCCCCGTCAGGATGTTCAGTCCCGAGCCCGCGTCGAGCTCGAGCTCTTCGATGATGGCGAGGTTTCGGATGCGAAGGAGGCTGAGCATGGCGACCTCAAGTGCCAGCTAAAACGCCGGCCAAGGTGGAGCCGCGCGGAGGGGCGGCGGTGACGGAATGGAGTGAAGAGGGTGCAGGTGGCCCGATGCCGACGATCGTCCGCCGGGTGGGCCCCACCATCACCACAACCGTATGCCTGTTCAGTCAGCCTGTAAAGGTCACAAGATGTCCATAGGCCAAAGACAGCCACCAGTGATCTTCAGCGATGAGGTGACTTCTTGGGCCGGCTATGGACTTGTCAACAGCCCATCCACAGACTGTGAATAAGTACCGAGAACAACGTCCCTATGAGCCGATTCAGATAGGCTATGCCTGTGGACAATCCGCTGACGCCGCTCGGTGGGCGCTCGCCCACTGGCCCGATCCGGGCACAAAAAAATCCCCCAGCGCGGGCTGGGGGCAGCGGCGGGCAGCGCCGAAGGGGGGCTCAGTCGATCGCGGCGGTCATGGCGGTCGGGGTCACGAGCGGGTCAAAACAGACCGTGCCGCGGAATTGATCGCTCAGCGGCTCGCCGATGGGCGGCAGGGCGC
>CANHON010000287.1 GCA_947462115.1 Deltaproteobacteria bacterium
CGACCGTGCCCAACAACGACATCTCGGCCCAGGTCGAGGCCTTTTTGGCCCGTCGCGGCTCCTGAGCCTAGCGACCGCCCCGCGCGGTTCCAAAGAGCGGCGGTGGATCGCGGCCCGGGCCCGCGGGGGACCCCCGTGGCCGCCGAGCTGTCGGCGCGCCGCGGTCTCGTCCGACCCCGAGAGCGCCTACGCCTGGCACTTTTTGGGCGAGGCCCACCGTCGCGCCCACGACGCCCCGGGCGCCGCCCTCGCCTTCGAGCGGGCCGGGGTGCGGCAGGGCCGCGGGTCGGCGGACCGCGGGCGGCTGGTGGTGGCCCTGGTGCTGGCGGGTCGGGCTCAAGCGGCGCTGGAGGTGGCCGAAGATGGCGTCGGCGAGGACATCTCTGCCGAGGAGCTCGGGTGGTGGGCCCGGGCGGCCGACGAGGCCGGGGCCCCCGAGCGGGCCCGCGCGCTGCTCCGTCCCCTGCGCGGCGCTGAAGGGTGGGACGGGCCGCCCTTTGTGCCGGCGGTGGCGGCCAAGCTCGGCCTGCGGTGATCCGGTGGGCGCCGCCCGCCTTGCGCCGAGGGGCCCCACCCGCTAAAAACTGAATGACCATTCATTGAACCGCCATTCAGTCCGCGCGCACCCCCTTGGAGCCCCGATGGCCCTCCGCCCCGCAGCCAGCGAGCCGCCGCCGCGCAATGACAAGCGCGAGCGAATCGTTGAGGCGGCCATCGAGGTCTTCGCGGAGAAGGGCTTCGCAGCGGCGCGGGTCTCGGACATCGCCAAGGGCGCCAACGTCGCCGACGGCACGATCTACCTCTACTTCCGCAACAAAGAGGACCTGCTGCTCACCATCTTCGAAGAGAAGATGGAGGAGATCCTGCGCGACCTGGACGCCGCCCTCGAGGGCCTCGTGGATCCGGTCGATCGCATGCGGGCCTACGCCCGGGCGCACTTCCACCAGCTCCGCACCCACCCGGCCTTGGCCCAGGTGCTCCAGATCGAGCTGCGCCAGTCCACCCGTTTTGTGCGGCAGTACCGGCCAGAGCGCCTCTGGCAGTACCTCGGGGTCTTCGAGGCCCTGATCCGCGACGGTCAGGCCGCGGGGCGCCTCCGCCTCGAGCTCGACCCCTTCCTCGCGACCTGGGCCTTCTTTGGGGCCCTCGACGAGCTCTCCATCCAGTGGGTGCTCGCGCGCAAGCGCGACCGCTTCAACCTGGAGCAGGCGGCCGATCAGGTCGTGGAGATCTTCCTCCACGGCTTGCTCGCGCCGGTTCCGCCCTCTCCCCCAGTGTCCCCGGAGGTCCCGTGAAGATCGGAGTCTGCCTGAAGCAGGTCCCCGCGACCGACAGCCCCCTCAAGGTGAAGGACGCCGTCACTGGCGTCGATCTCGCCGGCGTCAAGATGCAGATCAACCCCTACGACGAGTTCGCGCTCGAAGAGGCCCTCAAGCTCAAGGACGCCAAGGTCGCCACGACCGTGATCGTCTACACCGTCGGCAGCGCCGACGCCGACGCCCGGCTCAAGGACGCCGTCGCCCGCGGCGCCGATGAGCTCGTGCGCATCGAGGACGCCGGCCTCGCCGACGCCGACAGCCTGGGCCTCGCCCGGGCGCTCGCCGCCGCCGCCAAGGCCGACGGCGTGGGCTTGCTGCTCTGCGGCAAGCAGGCCATCGACTCCGACAACGCCCAGGTGCCCGCGATGATCGCCGAGCTGCTCGGCTGGGCCCAGGCCACCGAGTGCGACAAGCTCGAGCTCTCGGGCAGCAGCTTCAAGGCGTGGGTAGCGGCCGGCGGCGGCGCCCGTGACGTGCTCTCGGGCGCGCTCCCGGCCGTGGTCTCCACCGACAAGGGCATCAACAGCCCCCGCTCGCCCAGCATCAAGGGCGTGATGGCGTCGAAGAAGGCCAAGGTCGACGTGCGCGACCTCGCCGCGCTGGGCCTGTCCGCCGCCGCGGTGGCCCCCAAGGTCCAGCTCAGCGCTTGGGGCGCCCCGGCCCCGCGCCCGCAGGGCCGCATCCTGCAGGGTTCGGCCGCGCAGGTCGCCAAGGAGCTCGTCGGGCTCCTGCGCTCCGAGGCCAAGGTCATCTGAACGGGGCCCGCGCCCGCTTTGGCGCGCCTCCTCTCCCCCCTTTCGGACGGCCTCCCCGTCCTCCTTGATCCCTGGAGTACACCATGGGCAACGGTATTCTCGTCATCGCTGAGCATGAAGGCGGCGTCTTCAAGAAGTCGGCCGCGGAGCTCGTCGCGAAGGCCAAGGCGCTGGGCCTGGGCCCGGTCACCGCGCTGGTCATCGGCCACGCCGGCGGCGCAGAGCTCGGCGGCTTCGGCGCCGACGCCGTGCTGACGGTCACGGGCGGCGACACCAGCCGCTACAGCGTGGCGACCTACGTCAGCGCCATTCAGGCCGCGATCGCCGCGGTCAACCCGGCGGCGGTCTTCGCGTCCGCTGGCGCGCAGGCCCGCGACGGCATGCCCCGCCTCGCCGCCCGCCTCGGCCTCGGCGTCGGCGCGGACGTGACGGAGCTCCGCCTCGACGGCGGCGCGCTGGTCGGTCGCCGCCCGCTCTACGCCGGCAAGGCCCTGGCGGACGTGCGCGTCAGCAGCAGCCCCGCCGTCTTCACCCTCCGCGCCAACGCCTTCGGCGTGCCGGCCAGCACCGGCGCCGCCGCGCCCGTCTCGGCGCTCGCCGTCTCCGTCTCGGGCGCCCTCACCAAGGTGGTGGACCGCGAGGCCCCCACCTCCAGCGTGGTGGACCTCACCGAGGCCGATCGCATCGTCTCGGGCGGCCGCTCGGTCGCGAGCAAGGACGGCTACGACAAGCTGATCCGCCCGCTCGCCGGCGCGATCGGCGCGACCCCCGGCGCCAGCCGGGCCTGCGTGGACGCGGGCTTCGCGCCCCACAGCCACCAGGTCGGCCAGACCGGCAAGGTCGTCAACCCGAGCCTCTACATCGCCATGGGCATCTCGGGCCAGATCCAGCACCTCGCCGGCATGCGCACCAGCAAGATCATCGTGGCCGTCAACAAAGACGCGACCGCGCCGATCTTCCAGCACGCCACCTACGGCATCGTGGCCGACATGTTTGAGGTCGGCCCCCTGCTCCAGGCCGAGCTTCAGGCCGCGCTCGCTGGCTAAGGGTCGCCCCTCGGGGCGCCCGCGTCGCAGGTCCCGCGGCGCACGTCCCGCGTCGCTCCGTTGGGGGGCGGCGCGGGCTCGCTTTTGGCGATAGCGGCCCGCTTGCGGCGGCGCGATGGCGCGCCCGGGGCGATGGGCGACGGGCCGCCCCGCGGTCTGCCGCAGGGTGGGTCGCGCGGCGTGTCGAACCAAGGGCAGGGCGGATGATGCAAGGCGGGACCCCAGGCGCAGATCAAGCCTTGGACGTACAGCTCCGCGGCGCCTTGGCGGTGCTGAGCGACCGCGGCGACGCCGTGGCGGTGATCCGGCTGGTCGAGCGCTGGCTGGAGCTCGGCGCCCCGCCCCTCGAGGCCCGCGTCGCCGAGGCCCGCGCCCTCCTCGACCTCAAGCTGGCCGACCGCGCCTGGGTCCGCCTTCGCGAGGTCACCGAGCAGCAGGCCGATCACGTCGAGGCGCTCCTGCTCATGGGCGAGATGTTCGTGCTGCGGGGCTGGCCCCAGCGGGCCCGTCGGCTCGTCGAGCGCCTCGACCAGCTCGGGTTCACCGGCGCGCGCTTGGAGCTCCTGCGGGCGGGCTCGCTCGGCCCCAGCGTCCAGCCCCCGGCCGAGGCCCGCGAGATCGAGCGGACCGGCGACCCTGACGCCGTTCTCGCCCTCGCGGAGTCCTACCTGCTCGCCGGCAGCGTGATCCGCGCCCAGGCCCTGCTGGAGCGCTTGGCCCGGGCCGATGCGCCCTCCCCGCGCGTGAACGCGCTGCTGTGGGGTATTCGCGGCGAGTTTCAGAGCCGGGGCCAGGGCCTCGCCGAGCTGGTGGCCGAGCTCGTGCCGCAGCAAGCGGCGCCAGCTTCGCCCGGTCCCTTCGGCGCCTTCTTGCGGGTCCCCGAGGCCGAGCCCGGCGAGCCCGACACCGCCGAGGTCAGCCGCCACCATGGGGCCTTGGAGACGGACGGGCTGGCCTCGTTCCCGCAGCTGTTCCGGCTAGGCGGCGGGCCCGCGGGGGCGGAGATCGGCCAGGACGACGAGGTGACGATGGCCGCGGTGCTGGCGCGCCCCGGCGAGATCGAAGCCCCGCCGCTGCGCGAAGACACCGACCCCAACGCTATTCGCGCCCCGGAGGGCGGCGATACCCAGATCCTTCAGGTCATCTCGAGCGGGGCCGGCCGGCGCCTCGGGCCGGTCGAGGGGCCGATGCACGAGCGCAGCGACCAAGCGCCCGGGGCGAACCTCCACCGCACCCTGGACCTCAAGGCCTGGCAGCAAGAGATGGGCGTCGCCGCCGAGGCCGCCGAAGAGGACTACCTCGAAGAGGAGGACCAGGACCTGGTGGTCCTGACCCGGCGCGGCGATCGGCCGCCCGTCGCCCCCGAGCCGCCCGCGCCCGAGCGCCGCGCGCCGGTCGAGGTCCTGGAGCGCCCGCTCCCGCCGCCCGCCGTGCTCCCGTCCCCCTCGCTGAACGACGAGGACACGCCCCACGCCGCCGCTGTGGGCGCCGCGCCCGCGCCCCCGCCGCGCCGCCCCGCGCCCCCGCCCGCCGACCCCGGCGATCTCGACGAGGCGCCGCCCGCCCGGCGGGTGCCTTGGCCGGCCCTGGTGCTGATCGGCGCGCTGGTCGGCCTCGGCCTGTTCGTGGGCGCCATGCTGGCCCTCCGCGGCTTCTTCGCGGGCGGCGGGGTGGAGAGCACCTCGAGCCGCCTGTCGGACGGAGAGCCCGCGGCGGTCGCGGCCCTCGCCGCCGAGCTCGGCGCCGGGACCCGCGCGGGCGCGAAGCCGGGCCTCGGGGGCGACCTCGCGCTGGTGCAGGCCTACCGCTTTGCCTTCCTGGACGGTGATCCGGACTCGCGCAACGAGCTGACCCGCGCCTTCACCGACAGCTCCGGGGAGCCTGCGGCGGGGCCGCTGCGCCAGACGGCCGAGGCGCTGTACCTCTACGGCCTCGGCGACGGTGCTGCCGCCCTCGCGCTCCTCGGCGAGCAGGGCGGGGACGACGTGGCGGTGGGGCTCAGCGCCCGTGCGCTCATTGACGCCGGGCAGCCCCAAGCGGCGGTGCTGCGGCTGTCGTCGGCCCGGGGCGCCCCCCGCGGGGGATGGCTGGCGTCGCTGCACGCCGAGGCCCTCGCGGCCGCGGGGGATGAGCCAGCGGCGCGGGCGGCCCTCGAGGCGGCGGCGCCGAGCCCCTGGGTGCAGCTCGCCCAGGGGCGCTTCGCCTGGGCGGGCCAGAGCGATCGGCAGCGGGTCGCGCTGCTCACGGCCCTGATCGATCGGACGGACGCCCCCGCGGTGGCCGGCGAGGCCGGGGTGGCGCTCGCGCTGCTGCACGAGGGCGAGGGCCGGCGGGAAGCGGCGCGGGAGGCCTGGGGCTTGGCCTTGCAGGCCGATCCCTACAGCGGGGCCGCCCTGGTGCACGAGGCCGCCAGCCGGCTGGAGCGCGGCGAGGCCGCCGCCGCCGCCGAGCTGATGGAGCGCTGCCTGCAGGTGCACGAGCGCCTGGCCGCCTGTCGCCGAGGCCGCGTGCAGGCCCTCATCGGCCTCGGGCAGCACGCCCGGGCCCGCCGGGAGCTGGAGGACTGGGCCGAAGAGCAGCTCGACCCTGGCTTGTTGCTGAGCTGGGTGCAGGTGGCCGCGCGCGACCCCGAGCGGCGCTTGGCCCCGGTGAAGGCCGCGGGCCAGGGTGGGGTCGCGGCTGGGGCCGCGGGTGGGGCGCTCGGCGGCGCAGCGCTCGCGGAGTACATCCTCGCGCTGGACCTTCAGGGCAAGGACGGCGGACCGGAGGCCATGCGCCGGGCGGGGGAGCGACTGCGCAGCTCCACCGCGCCCTTGGATCGCGCCCTGGCCGTGGTCGCCCTTCGCTGAGGGCCGTTCGGGTCTGCGGCGCCCGCCGCGCGTTGACAAGGGGCTCCCCGGGCGCCACCCCGAACGCGACGCCCCCGTGGTTCCCCTCGTCCAGTCCCGCGTCCCGGGATAGGCCTGCGGGAGCCCCTGTGCGCCGGCGATGGCCCGCGTAGGGCGAGGAGCTGCGATGCGTTGGAGCACCTGGGCGCTGTTTGGCTGGGTCATGGGCTGCGTGGAGGCGACCGAAGCGCCGGCCAAGGCCGATGAAGAGGCCGACACCGACGCGGACGCGGACGC
>CANHON010000288.1 GCA_947462115.1 Deltaproteobacteria bacterium
GGAGGACCCGCGACCGGCGCGGGTGCGGGCGCCTCCTCCACACGGGGGGGCGGCGGCGCGGCGCGGACCGGGGCGGGCGGCTCGACCTCGTCGTCAAAACCGTCCTCAAAGCCAAGCTGTACGTCCCGTGTCCCCATGCTCGCCCCCTCCTGTTGCGCCGCGCGCGGCCCGCCGAGGCGGCCCGCCCCCAGGCTCCAAACAGAACTGTCTGCCGTTTGACCCTTCAAACAGATCTGTCTGCCGTTGCGCTGCCTGGGCGGCTCAGCCCAAACAGCTCTGTTTGAGACGAAGCTTCCTTCGCTCTCCGCGACGGACCGCGGGGCTGCCCCGCGCGTCAGCGCCCCCGCAGGCTACCACGCGGGCCCGGCCGCGCGGCCCCACCGCGCGCCCCATCCACGGCCGACGTCGCCGCGGGGACATTGGGGGCGGCCGTGGGCGGGCGGCCGTCGGCAACCGGCCGTGGGCGGGCGCGGTCCAGGACGGCGCCGGCCCGGCGCTCAGGTCCGGAGGCGGGGCGGGCCCACCACCGACTCCACCGAGCGCTCGCGGCGGAGCCACGCGCGGGCGAGGCCCTGCACCTGCTCGGCGGTGCCCTGCAGGGCCCGGCGGCTGCGCTCGCGCCAGTGCTCCACCTCGCCCTCGAAGGCCGAGACCGCGGCGATGCGGTCGGCCCGGCCCGAGACCCGCTGAAAGCCCATCAGCGACCCTTCGACGATGCCCTTGCGCACGCGATCCAGCTCCGCTTCTCCCACCCCGTCGCGGCTGAGCGCGTCGAGCACCTTCCAGATGGCGCGGCGGGCCAGCGGCAGCCGGTCGGGGTCGGCGCTCACGGTGCACACGAAGGCGCCGCCGCCCAGCGAGCACTCCGCGCTGGCCGCCACCGAGTAGGCGAGCCCGTGCTCCTCCCGCAGCGAGGCGAACAGGCGCCCGCCGCCGCCCACCGCCCCGCCGAGGATGCCCGCGAGCAGCATGGCCGCCGGCTCCTCGGCCGAGCCCACGCCGGCCCCCGGAAAAGCCAGGACCAAGGCCGCGGTCGCGTCCTCCCGGTGGATGGTCAACATGCTGCGGCGGCGGCCCTCCAGCGCGCGGGGCGGCAGCAGCTCTAGGCGGCGGCCCGGCGGCAGGTGGCCGAGCGTGCGCTCGAGCCGGCGGCGCAGCCACTCCGGGTCCACGTCGCCGACGACGGCGAGGTGCAGGTTCTCGCCGACCATCACCCGCCGGTGCAGGGCCCCGACGCCGCGGCCGTCGATGCGGGCGATGCCGGCCTCGGTGCCGCCCTCGGGCCGGCCCCAGGGGTGCGCGGGGAACAGTCGGGCAAAAGCCCGCTCCCAGGCCTGTCCTTCGGGATCATCGCTGAGGCTGCGGCGGGCCTCCTCCAGATCCCGGCGGGTGCGCTCCACCTCATCGGGGTCAAAGGCCGGCAGCAAGATGGCGTCCGCCATCAAGCTCAGCCCGGCGTCGAGGTCATCGGTGGGGAAGCGGGCCGAGGCCCCCGAGGAGCTCCGCCCGCTCCAGCCGTAGAACACCCCCGCGCGGTCCTCGACCGCGGCGGCGAAGTCCAAGCAGCCCCGCCCGCCAGCGCCCCGGCCGAGCAGCGAGGCCCAGGCCGCGGACAGGCCGCTCCGGCCCGGCGGCTCCGCCAACAGGCCGCCCACGCCCACGAGGCTCATGGCCGTAATGGCCTCAGCCTCAGTATTTTCGACGACGACCTGCAGCCCGTTGCTCAGGCTGAACCGCAGCAGCTCCGGCGCCCGCGCCGCCCGGGCCGCCAACCGCGGCGCCGCCTCCGCCACGCCGGCCGCCCAGCCTTCGCGCCACGCGGCCTCGGCCGCCGCCTGGTCGAGCTCGCCGGCCGGCACCAAGGCGCCGACCACCGCCTCTTCGGGCCGCAGGGTCGCGGCCGCCGCCCGCAGCTCGTCGAGGGTGACGGCGTCGAGGGCCTGCTCGTAGGCAGCCTCGCGGTGGAGGTCGCCGAGCACCGTCGCGGTCCAGGCCGCGCGGTTGGCGCGCCCATCGACGGTCTCGCGCTCCGACAGGCGATCGGCCCGCAAGGCCGCCCGGGCCCGGCGCAGGTCGGCGGGGCCCACGCCGCCGCTGCTGATCCGCCCGAGGCTGCGGCCCAGCGCCCGCAGCGCGTCGCCGGTGCGCCCCTGCGGCGCGTTGAGGGCCACGACGAAGGTGCCCGCGTCCTCGTCATTTTCGATGGCGGCGAACACGTCGAGGGCCACGTCCTGCTCGTGGCGCAGCTCGCGGCTGAGCCGGGCGCTGGAGCCGCCGCCGACCGCCACCGACAGCAGATCCATCGCCGGGTGGAGCTGATCCGCCGGGCCGCCCACGGGGAACAGCACCTCGACCAGCCGATCTTCGAAGCCGCGGTCCATGACGATGACGCCGGGCTGGGCCGGCCGGGCCGTCAGCGCCGCGCGCCGCTCCGCCCGGGCCGCGTCGGCCTCCCCCGCGCCGCTGCCGTCGGTGGGCTTGGCCAGGGCCGGCAGCGCCGAGACCATGGCCTCGACCTCCGCCGGGTCCACCGGACCAACAACGACCAGCACGCTGTTCTCGGGCCGGTAGAACCGGGCGTGCAGGCTGCGCAGATCGCCGATCCGCAGGGCCTTCACCGTCGGCGCGAAGCCGAGCACCGGCCGACCATAGGGGTGGGCGCCCCACAGGCGGGCCCGCAGCGCGTCGCCGAGCAGCGAGGAGGGGTCATCGCTGGCCCCGCGCAGCTCTTCGAGCACCACCCCGCGCTCGCGCTGCAGATCGTCGCCCCGCAGCCACGGCCGGTAGGCCAGCTCCGAGACCGCCCGCAGCGCCGCGCCCAGGGCCGGCACCGGCACCGTGGCGGTGTAGGAGGTCTGATCGAGGCTGGTCCAGGCGTTGAGATCACCGCCCAGCGCTTCAATCTGCTCGGTGAGGGCCGCGCCGGTCTGGTCGCCCGCGCCCTTGAAGACGAGGTGCTCGAGCAGGTGGGCCGCGCCGCTCTGCTCCGGTCGCTCCAGCGAGGCCCCGGTGTGGACCCAGAGCTGCACCGCGGCCACTGGCACCGCGCCGCCCGGCTCGACGATCAGCCGAAGGCCACAGGCGAGCCTCCGCTCGACCCGCTGGTGGAGCGCGGGCTGGGGAGGCGAGTGGAGGGTGGAGGGGAGAGAGGGGGTGAGCGCGGAGGCCGAAGCCCCCTCGCGGACGGGCGACGCATGCGACGCGCGCTCTTCGACGACCATGACGAATCCTTGGATGCGGTCCAACGCGGCGGGCGCGCCCCATCAGCATGGGCGGGGGTGGCTGCGTCGGCCCGGCGCCATAGCCCGGGTCGCGCGCTCCGCGCATGCCGCGCCGCGCCGCCTCTCTCCGCCGGCCCGCCGCTCCCCGCGGGCCCGCAGCCCTGGAGGCCCCTTGGGCGCACCGTCCCCCCCCACGCTCCTGCCCATCCACGAGCGGGCCGAGCAAGATGCCCTCAGCTACGGCATCTACGTCCACTTCCCCTGGTGCCGCAGCCGCTGCCTGTACTGCGCCTTCAACGTGCGCGTCGAAGCCGACCCGCGCATGGCCGACTGGGCCGAGGGGATCCGGGCGGAGTGGGCCCTGCGCGCGCCGACCCTGCCCGGGCGCGCCCACAGCCTCTACTTTGGGGGCGGGACGCCCTCGCTCGCGCCCCCCGAGCTCATCGCCAGCTTGGTCCAGGATTTTCCGCTGCAGGACGGGGCCGAGCGCACGCTGGAGGTCAACCCCGGCAGCGTCGATCGCGCCAAGCTCGAGGCCTTCATCGGGGCGGGCATCGACCGGCTGAGCATCGGCGTGCAGACCTTTCACGCCGGCCACGCCAAGCGGCTCGGGCGGGGGCATGGGCGGGCCGAGGCCGAGGCCCTGCTCGCGCTGCTCCCCGCGCTCCCGCTGCGGTCGTGGAGCTTTGACCTCATCTTTGCGCTGCCAGACCAGACCCTCGCCGAGCTGGAGCAGGACCTGGACCGGCTGCTGCAGGTCGCCCCGCCCCACGTCTCGCTCTACGGGCTCAGCTACGAGCCGGGCACGCCGCTGCGGCGCGCCTTGGACGCCGGGGCGCTGCAGGCCACCGACCCCGAGCTCTGGGCCGACATGTACGCCTGTATCGGCGAGCGCCTCGGGGCCGCGGGCTATGAACGCTACGAGATCAGTAACTTTGCGCTCCCTGGCCACCGATCCCGGCACAACGAGGCGGTCTGGCGCGGCGGGCGCTACGCCGGGCTCGGCCCCGGCGCCCACGGCTTTTTGCCCGCGGGGGACCGCACGGTGAACCACGACGGGCTCGCGGACTGGCTCGCCGATCCCCTGGGCCGCGCCGAGCGCCCCTCGCCCGAAGAGGCCGCCCAGGACCTGCTGTTGAGCACCCTGCGCCACGCCGACGGCCTCCGCCTGGACCGCCTCGCCGCCGAGACCGGCCACGCCCTGCGCCCCGGGGCCGTCGCGCCCCTGCTTCAGGGGGGCGCCCTCGTGCAAGAGGGCGAGCGGCTCCGCCTCGCGCCCGGAGCCTACGCGCTGGCCGACGGCGTGGTCCGCCGCCTCGCGCAGGGCCTGCGCCCGGTCCCGCCCCCGGCGCCCACCACCAGAACAGCGTAGGCCACGCCTTTTGTTTGCCGGGCTTTGACCTCCGCCCCCCCGCTCTGCCAGAGTCTGCCCGGTCCATCGCTGGCCTCGCCTCCGCGAGCTGCCCGGCCCCGATGCCCCTGGAGGCTGTGTGAGCCGCGTCCCGCCCCCCCGTCCGTCGGCGGCCAACCTGTCCTTCGAGATTGACGGCAGCGACGATATTTTGGCTGAGGCGCTCGCCGCGGTCGAGCAGCGCGAGCGCCGCCGCCCCGCGCCCCGCGGCCCCGCCGCCGATCTCGACGACGAGGTCGACCTCGACATGGACCTGCCAGAGGCCGATCTCGATCGGATCGACGCCGCTCGGTCCGGCACCGCCTCGCACCCCCCGGCCGCCCACCCCCCGGCCGCCCACCGCCCGGCATCGCACCGCCCGTCGCCGCAGCCGGAGCCCTCCGATGCGCTCGGCGAGGTCGAGAGCTGGGGCGCCGCCTTGTCCGATGGCTACGGCGAGGCCCCGGGCCTGCCCGAGCCCATCACCGGGCGGCTCCGCGAGGATCCCCTCGGCGAGGACAGCCTCGGCGGGCGCAGCCTGCACAGCCGCGGCGCCCCGAGCGCACCCGGCGCCCGCAGCCCCCTCGCCGCCACCGGGAGCCCGCGCGAGCTGCTGGCCCTCCGCGCGGACAATGACGAGCTGCGGGCCGAGCTCAGCGAGCTAGGCGCCGAGCTCCGCGAGGCCCGCCGGGCCGAAGAGGCCGCCCACATGGCGGTGCAGGTGGCCCGCGAGTCCGCCGCCGAGCAGGGCGCCGAGGCCGCGGCCCTCCGCGCCGCCCAGGCCCTCACGCTGGAGGAGCAGTCCCGCCTCAAGGCCACCGCCCAGCGCCTGCTGCGCGAGAAGCGCACCGCCGAGGATCAGCTCGGCCGCCTCAACGAGCGCCTGAGCCGGGCCGAAGACGCCAAGGCCGCCGCCGACCTCGCCGCGCTGGCCGCCGCCCGGAGCATCGCCGAGCTCAACGACCAGAAGGCCCGGCTGGAGCGCGATCTCGAGCGCGCCCACGAGCGCCGCAAGCGCGAGCTGGAGGAGCAGCGCCGCCGCGACGCCACCAAGCCGCTCAAGGAGCTGCTGCCGGCCCTCGATCACATGCACCTCGCCCTGGCCCACAGCGCCGACGACGGCCACCCGATGACGGCCGGCCTCCGCATGATCGCCGACCAGCTCTACCGCAGCCTCCAAAAGCTCGGCCTGGAGGTCATCAGCGCCGCCCCGGGCACGCCATTCAACCCCGAGCTCCACGAGGCGCTGCAGCGGGTCGAGACCGACGATCAGCCAGAGGGCGCCATCTTCGCAGAGCTGCAGCCCGGCTACACCGCCGAGGGGCGCTTGCTGCGGGCCGCCCGGGTCAGCGTGGCCGTGCGCGCCCGCCGCGTCGCCGAGCCGCCCGCCGCCGAGCAGGGCCCAACCATCGACGACAACGACGACCACGGCGCCGCTTTTGTCGATGAAGAGCCCGACGGACCCGCCGCGGCGGACGGCCAGCCTGCCCACAGCGGGCCTGCCGAGGTCGAGGGCGCGGAAGACACCGCACCCATCGCGGCCGGGGCCAGCGAAGCCGAGGTAAGCGAAGCCGAGGCCAGCGAAGCCGAGGCCAGCGAAGCCGAGGCCAGCGAAGCCGAGGCC
>CANHON010000289.1 GCA_947462115.1 Deltaproteobacteria bacterium
AGGACGAACGCCCCTGGACGGCCCTGTTCCGACACATCCACGCCCGCGCCGATCGCCCCGACCCTCGGCTGTGCGGAGGCTTCGAGGCGATGGGGCGCGCGGCGACCTGTCAGGCAGCCGGTCAGGCGACCTTCCGCGACCTGCTGCTCTACCGGCGGGACACCGGGGCGCTCGACTGCGCCGCTGCCCGCGAAGAGGCCAGGCTGTACGCCGATCCAGCGTGGAGGGACGTGATGACCGAGGTCACCGAAGCGGCCGGCTGCCCGCGAGCGCCAGGGCCATGAGGGCGGCGCCTGCCTGGAAGAACAGCGTGAATCATCTGCGCTGCGTCATTCTCGCATCCAGCTTCAGCCTCGGCTGCGCGGCCGACGAGGGGCTGAGCTGGCGGCGCAGCGTGGAGCTCATCGCCCTCACGGACCAAGCGCGCGTGCTCGACCTGCGCGCTGCCGAGGGCAACACCGGCGTCGAGCGGCACCAGGCGGTGATCCGGCTGGACCGCTGGCTGACCGACGGGGCGCCGATCGAGTACGCGCGCCGCAGCCGGTCCGCGCAGACCCTCCGGGAGAACGGCCAGATCGGCGTAGAGGACGACCTTTTGGTGCGCGGGCCGGAGGGGCTCAGCGTCGCCCTCCGCAGCGGCGAGCTCAACGCCCGCCTGCTCGCCCGAAGCGTCGAGCCGCGCGCCGAGCGAAGCGACGGAGACTGGCGCGGCGCTTGGTCCACCGTCACCCTGGACGGCTGGGTGGAGGCCGGCGCGCGGGGCGGGCGCCTGCACGGTCCTGCCCTGCTCATCGAGCGAGAAGGCTCACCGCCACGCGGTTCACGCCGGGTGTTGTTCCTGCGCTCGGCCAACGTGGAGCTGGGCCTGGACCAGCAGGGCGAGCAGATCACCGCCTGGCTGCGCCGAGACGACGATCCGATTGGTGTTCTCGACGACCTTGAGGTGAACCTCGACCCCTGGGGGCAAGGGACGATCCGCGCGCCCAGCGCCGGCCTCCACGTGGAGCTCCGCCTGGGCCCGGTGCGCGGGAGCAGCGCCCTGCACGATCACCTCAGCGCGCCCGAGCAGGTGTTGGCCGACGCCTGGACGGGGCGCGCAGCCCGACGCGCGGCGATGGTCGAGGCTCGGTTCACCGCCGGGGACGGGCAAGGGGTGATCACCCATGCGACCGGGGTCTTCGTGGAGATCGGCGACCCCACCGCCGACCCACCGCGCCGTCGGCCCTGGAGCGGCGGAGCCGATCGCGAGGAGGCGCCGTGACATCCGACGAAGTCGACGTGCAGCAGGCGGTCCTGGAGTGGCGGCGCCGGACCGTCGCCGAGTACGCGAGCGCCGCCAAAGCGGCCCGGCTCAGCCACTTGCTGATCGCCCTCGGCGCGGACCGCGGCCTCATCAACCTCGCCCTTCGAGTGACCCGGGACGAGCTTGACCACGCGGAGCTCTCCGCCAAGGTCGCGGAGGCCCTCGGCGACGAAGATTCACCCGTTGGCGTGGACCTCGAGCTGCTGCTGGGGCCCGAGGACCGGAGGCCCGTGGCCGCGGCCGCGACCCTGCTGCTGGAGGACTTCTGCATCGGCGAGACCTTGGCCGTGCCGCTGTTCGAAGCGATGCGGGCGGGCGCCACCGAGCCGGCGGCGGTCGAGGCCCTCCGTCGGATCTGCCGCGATGAAGCCGTGCATCGGGCCTTCGCGTGGCGCGCCCTCGACGCGCTGCTCGAGGTCGACCCGCCCGGCGTTCACGGGCTCATCGACGGGCTCCTGCCCGCGGCCTTGGGGCGCTTCGCGGCCACCTATGGCGAGGTCTCCTTGGCGCTCCAGCCCGGCCCGCGGGGCCTCGGCGCGGGCCTGCTGCCGGGAACGACGTGGCGGGCGATATTTTGGCGCACGCTCGAGGCTGAGGTGCTGCCGCGCTTCGCGGCGCGGGGATGGGCACCTTCGCCGCCGACGTTGCCCGCCGTGGTAGGCTGAGCCATGCGCACGAACCGCCCGACCCGCAGCTCCCGCTCCGCGACCCTCCACCTGCCCTTCGCCGGGGTCCTCCGCGGGGCGCTGTTCGCAGCCCTGGTCGCGGCCGTCGCCCCCACCGCCTGGGGCGCCGACGACGACGACGAGTTCTTGGGCTCCGGCGGCGGCGACGAGGAGGGCGCCGCCCCCAAGGACGACCGGTCCTTGTGGTCTTGGCCCACCGAGACCCGCATCGATACCCGAGCTTCGACCATCTCTTTGGCCTGGGAGGGCGACGCGCAGCCAGAGGTGCTGAGCTTCGACGACGTGCTGCGGGTGGAGCGGGCGCGGGCTTACGAGAAGATGCCCGATGAGCTGTTTTTGCGCATCGCGGACGGGCGTCGTGTGCTCGTGTCCCGCGGCAACGACGCCGCCACCCACGCCATTCTCGCCAAGGCGCTGACCGGCTTCACCTTGGAGGTCATGCCCCCAGGCGAGGGCCATTTCGACCCCAAGAACGGCGGCCGCAGCCGCCCCCCGGCGCTCCGCATCGGGCCCGGCGACGGGATCGCGTACCGGGCCGCCAAGACCACCGATCTCGCGATGCAAGGCGGGCGGGGCGCAGAGCTGCGGGTGGTCGCCGACGACGACCACGCGGCCCTCCGCGGTGAGGGCGGCGGCACCCTCGCCAAAGAGCAGATCGACCTCGTGATCAAGGAGCGCATGGCGCTCTACTCGCGCTGCTACGAGCGGGAGCTGCGCCGGGACGCGCGCCTCGCCGGCAAGGTGGTGATCCGCTTCGTGGTGGACAAGGACGGCAGCGTCAAGCACGCCCACCTCCGCGCCACCTCGCTTGAGAACAGCGTGGTGGAGTCGTGTGTGGTGTCGGAGATCCTGCAGACGCGCTTCCCCAAGCCCGGCGGCGGCACCGTCGTGGTCAGCTACCCGTTCAACTTCCAGCCGCGCTGAGCGCTGCGCCGACCGCCGCTTGGATCCGGGCCAAGGCCTGAACGTGCACCCTGAACACGGTGTAAAGAGCTGTCTTCCGGTCCGACAATGACCGTGACAGGCCCGCGGCATGGGATACGCCCGCGCAGCCTGGAGCGTCTATGTCCGACCCAGAACTTCTCGGCGCCACCACTGGCGCAACCGCTGGCGCCACCCTTGGTGCCAGCAACGGCCTCGCCGTCCTTACGTCCATCCCGGCGCTGCCGCCGGCGGGTGGGGTGCCTTCGCGCGCGCTCAGCCCCGGGCCGAGCGGCCTGGTCATGGTCCCCGAGGGCGATCAGAACATCGTCGTCATCGGCGCCCGCGAGCACAACCTCCGCGGCGTCGATCTGGTGCTGCCGCGCGGCGGTCTGACGGTCATCACCGGCCTCTCCGGCTCCGGGAAGTCCTCGCTCGCCTTCGACACCATCTACCAGGAGGGGCAGCGGCGCTTCATGGAGTCGCTGTCGGCCTATGCCCGGCAGTTCCTCGGCTCGATGGAGAAGCCCAAGGTCGAGCGCATCGACGGGCTGTCGCCCACCCTCTGCATCGATCAAAAGACGGTCAACCGCAACCCCCGCAGCACGGTGGGCACCGTCACCGAGATCCTGGACCACCTCCGCCTGCTGATGGCCCGCCTCGGCACCCCCCACTGCCCGAGCTGCGACCGGGCCTTGTCGCGCACCAGCCCCGGCGAGCTCGCCGATCGGCTCATTCGAGACCAGCCCGAGGCCTGGATCACCGTGATGGCGCCCATTGTGCAAGAGCGCAAGGGCGAGTACCGCAAGGAGCTGGCCGAAGCCCAGGCCCAAGGTTGGGTGCGGGCACGCATCGACGGGCAGCTCCACCGCCTCGATGAGGCGCCGACCCTCGGCCGCTACGAGAAGCACAGCATCGAGCTGGTCGTCGATCGCCTGCGGGCGCGCCCGGAGAACCGGTCCCGCATGGCCGAGGCGATGGAGCAGGCGGTGGCGCGGGCCGGGGGAGGGCTCAGCCTGCTGGTCCGCGGGCCCGAGGCCGAAGCGGACGAGCACCAGCTCATCTCGATGGCACGGACCTGCCCCGAACACGGCATCACCGCGGCGGAGCTGGAGCCCCGCCTGTTCAGCTTCAACGCCCCGCAGGGCGCCTGCCAAGCCTGCTCGGGCCTGGGCTTCCTCGAAGACTTCGACCCCGCGCTCATCCTCGACGAGGACGCGCCCGTCGACCGCTGCGTGCGCCTGCTCCAGGGCGAGGACGACCACATCCCCTACGGCATGGTCAGCCGGACCACCCTGGCGGGCGTCGCCAAGGCGCTCGGGGCCCCCAAGGGCGCCCGCCTGCGCGAGCTCAGCGCCGAGCAGCGCGCCGGCCTCCTCGAGGGCTGCGCCGTCGAGGTCCAGATCACCCGCACCTTCGAGGGGCGGAGCACCGTCACCTCCCGCGCGTGGCCGGGGGTGATGCCCAACCTCAAGGACGTGTGGCGCTACACCCACCTGCCGCGGCTCCAGCCCTTGCGCCGCCAGCAGCGGTGCCCGGAGTGCGGCGGCGCGCGGCTCAGCGCCTTGGCACGCGCGGTGCGCTTCCGTGGCCAGAGCATCGACCAGCTCACCGATCTCACGGTGGAGGCCGCCCGCGCCTGGGTCGAGGGCCTCGCGCTCACCGAGGCGGAGGCCCGGATCGGCGCGCCCATCCTCAAGGAGCTGCGGGCCCGGCTCGGCTTCTTGTCGGAGGTGGGGCTCGACTACCTCGGGCTCAACCGCTCCGCCGCGACGCTGAGCGGGGGCGAAGGGCAGCGGATCCGGCTCGCCGGCCAGGTCGGCGCGGGCCTCCAGGGCATCACCTATGTGCTGGACGAGCCGAGCATCGGGCTGCACGGCCGGGACCAACACCGGCTGATGCTCGCGCTCGAGGCGCTCCGCGACAAGGGGAACACCGTGCTGGTCGTCGAGCACGACCCGATGACCATGCGGCGGGCCGACTGGCTGGTGGAGATCGGCCCCGGCGCCGGCGTGGAGGGCGGGAGGCTCGTGGCCAGCGCGCCGCCGGCGGTCTTCTTGCGCTCCGACGCGCTCACCGCCCGCTTCCTCCGTGGCGAAGAGCGGATCCCGCTGCCCGCGACCCGCAGGGGCGGGAGCGGCAAGGCCCTGCGCCTGCTGCACGCGAGCGAGAACAACCTCCGCGACGTCACCCTCAGCGTCCCCCTCGGCACGCTCACCGTGGTCACCGGGGTGAGCGGCTCCGGGAAGTCCACGCTCATCCTCCACACGCTGACCCGGGCGGTCGCGGCCAAGCTGCACGGGGCCGAGGACCCACCGGGCGCCCACGGCGGCCTCGAGGGCGTCGAGCACCTCGACAAGATCGTGCGCATCGATCAGGACCCGATCGGCCGAACCTCGCGCTCCAACCCCGCGACCTACACCGGCGCGATGGACGTCATCCGCGACCTTTTCGCCGCCCTGCCCGAGAGCCGGGTCCGCGGCTACAGCAAGGGGCGGTTCAGCTTCAACGTCGCGGGCGGCCGCTGCGAGGAGTGCAAGGGCGCCGGGCTCGTCACCGTCGAGCTCCAGTTTTTGGCCGACGTGGAGATCCCCTGCGAGGCCTGCGGCGCCAAGCGCTTCAACGCCGAGACCCTGGAGCTGCGGTACCGCGGCCGCACCATCACCGAGGTGCTGGACCTCAGCATCGCCGAGGCCGCCGCCCTGTTCCAGCAGCACCGAAAGCTGCGCCGGATCTTCGACACGCTCGTCGAAGTGGGCCTGGGCTACGTCAAGATCGGCCAGCCGAGCACCACGCTCTCGGGCGGCGAAGCCCAGCGCATGAAGCTCGCGGCCGAGCTCGCGCGGCCCAACGCCGAGCCCACCCTCTACGTGCTGGACGAGCCCACCACCGGCCTGCACATGGCCGATGTCCGTCGGCTGCTGGGCTGCTTGCAGCGCCTCGTCGACCGGGGCCACACCGTGCTCGTGGTCGAGCACGACACCGACGTCATCAAGTGCGCCGACCACGTCATTGACATGGGGCCAGACGGCGGCGCTGGCGGCGGCCACATCGTCGGGGAGGGCACCCCCGAGCAGATCGCGCGCCTCGCCACGCCCACCGGCGCGGTGCTCCGGGCGGTGCTCGACCAAGAGTCCGCCTTGGACCGCGCGGCCGCCTTGAACAGCGCGGTCGGCACCTTCGCCGAGGCGACCAGCACCTACACTCTGCCACTCCCGGCGCCGGTCAGCCCCCAGGGCGGCGCCGCGCGTCCTGCTGCGCGGAGCATCGCCCTCTACGGCGTTCAGACCCACAACCTGCGCTCCGTCGATGTGAAGAT
>CANHON010000290.1 GCA_947462115.1 Deltaproteobacteria bacterium
GACGGGGCCCCGAGCGCAGCTCCGTCGGCGCCTTGTGCCTCGATCTCCAGCTCGCCCGCCTCCATCGCGTCCAGGACGACCTGGAGGAGGTCATTTTGGTCGCGGGAGCCATCGGCGCTCTGCAGCAGGAGGCGGCCCAGCGGGCTCGGGAGCACCGCCCGGTGCAGCTGGCTCGGCACCGCGCCGCCCCAGCGGGCCCAGGCGCTGGCGGCCGGCCAAGCGTGGGGGCGCTGGAGGTCGGTCGGGGCGCGGGCGCGCGGGCGTGCGCTCAGCGTCACGAACCCGCGGGTGGCCGCGGTGAGCATGGCGTCTGCGACGGCTTCTTCGGCGACGGGATCCCCGGCGAGGCCGCCGGCCGCCGCCAAGGACTCCACCGTGGGGTTGCGAGGACTGGCGGCCTGAAGGGCCAAAAAGGCGCGCTGCAGCAGCGGATCGAGCAGCGTCAGCTCCGCTTCGTTCTCGGCCCGCAGCACGAGGCGACCGGCCTGCGGCGGGGACTCCAGCACCTCAAAGCGCGGCAGCAGCCGAACGCCGGCGAGCCGCGGCGGGCGGAGGTCGCGATCCACTTCGAGATCACCGTGTACGAGCAGCGTCTGGCGAAAGCGGCGCCCGCGCAGCAGGTCGAGGTACTGCTCAGACTGGGCTTGGCCGTGGATCTGGTCGAGGACCTCGCGGGCGTTGGCGCCGCAATTGGCCGGGATCATCGTCGGGAGATCGGCCTCGGCGAGGTACTGCAGGCCGTGGCTGCGGGCCGCGGCCACAAAGTCGAGGAAGGTGCAGGGCGCGTTGACCGGCGCCAGGTACTCGTGCAGCAGGTAGCTGTCGGGGCAGCGCTCGAGCTGGGCGTGGGCCGTGCGCATGGTCGCGTGCCAGGGGTCGGAGGACTCCGGCTCCAAGCCGGCCATGAAGGCGAGGAAAGCCCGGGCCTGGCTCACCCGCTCCGCCGCGCCCTCGATGCCCTCGGTGTGCGCCCGCAGCGCCTCGCGCACCCCGAGCATCGGCAGCCAGCCGGGCAGCACGTTGTAGGAGATGTAGGCGACGCCCCGCGGCGACAGGCGCGCCTTGCAGAGCCGCAGGATGGCGGCGCGCACCGCCTCGGGCACCCAAGAGTAGACCCCGTGGCAGATGATGTAGTCGAAGGTGCCCCACTGCTCGTCAATCTCGCGGAGGTCGCCGGCCACGAGGCGGCAGTTGTCGAGGCCGAGCTGGGCCCGGCGCTGCTCGGCGATGCCGATCTGCACGGCGCTCTGGTCGATGCCCACGAAGCGGGCCTGCGGGGCGCCGGCCGCCATCGGCAGGAGGTTGGTGCCCACCGAGCAGCCGAGCTCCAGCACCCGCGCCTCGGTGGGGTCGGGCGCCGCCACGCCGAACAGCCGGGCCAGGGCGCAGAGGTGGTCGGGGTGCGTGACGGCAAAGACGCCGCCTTCGTAGGGCAAGGCGTCGTAGTCGCGGCCCCCGTCGTTCGGCTCGCTCATGCGGAGGCCCCCGGCGCGCCGCGGGCGGCCGCCGTCAGCGCGGCGCGGATCTCCACCGGGCCCGCCGCGTCGTTGAGGTAGCCCAAGGGCCCGTAGCGCTTGGCCAGATTCTGGAAGCGACGGGGCTCTCCGTCAAAGTCGTAGCTCATCACCACCGGGAGCCCGCAGCCCGCCTCGCGCAGCGCCGCGAGGATGTAGGTGCCCTGGTTGTCCTCGAGGAAGCGCCGGGCCCGGGCGGTGTCGCCGGCGAAGCGCGCGCAGAGCTCGTCGAGATCGCCGAGCAGGGCCGGCGCGCGGTCAAAGCGCATGTCGAGGAAAATAGCGTCGAAAGCGCTGCTCTCGAGGATGGACAAGGCGGCGGGCCCGTCGCCGGCCCGGTCCAGCGCCAGGGCGCCGCCGAGGAACTGGCGGAGGTTGGTGATGTACTCGAAGCCGTCTTCGATCACGAGCACCCGCGGGCGGGGCGCTTCGGCGACGGGCGCGCTCATGGGGCCTCCGACTCGGCGCGCTGCAGGCGCACCACGACCGCCTTCGTGTAGCCGGCCGCGCGCTCGTCCGGGCGCCGCTCGACGCTGAGGCTGCCGTCGTGGCGCGTGACGAGGTCGACCACGAGGCCGAGGCCCCGGCCCGCCTCCCGACCGCGGATCATCGACTCGGTGAGCTCGCCCGGCGCGTCGTCCAGCACGCGCAGGTTGATGGTCTCCATGCCGGTGATGGCGTCGTCCTCCTCCTCGACGTGCAGGCCGAGCCGGCCCCCGCCGACGCCGGCCGCCTGGGCCTCGAGCACCGCGGCGGCGGCGTTTCGGAGGAGGTTCGCGAGCACGTCCTCCAGGTCTCCCTTGAGGATCCGCACAGGTACGCCATCTTCGGGGATCTCCACCTGGAGCGGCGGCAGCTCAGCGTGGGCGAGCTGGGGCTCGGCGCGCACCCGCTGGTTGACCGCGTCGATGAGCTCCGGTCCGAGCCGGAGCGCGCCGAGGCGCCGCACCAAGCGCCCGAGCGCCCGGTAGCTCTCGCCGTTGAGGGCGAGGCTGAGCCGACGGAGCTCGGCGCTGAGCGCGGCGGGATCGGTCGGGGCCCGGAGCGGGCCGGCGAGGGCGGCCAGCGCGGCCATCTGGGCGCAGAGGGGGCCGAGCACCGGATCGCTGTGCACGTCGAGCCGCAGCCCCGCCCGCCGGGCCAGGGCCCTGAGCTGGTCCACGTACTCGTCAAAACGCTGGAGCACCCCGCGCGCTCGGTCCTCGCCGCTGCCCGCTCCCCGCGCATCGTTCCGCGCATCGTTCCGCGCATCGTTCCGCGCATCGGCCCGCGTTGGGCCCTGGGGCCCGGCCCGCCCAAACAGCCGGTCGGCGGCGAAGCTCGCGGCGTGCTGATCGCCGTGATCGACGGCGTGGGCGACCTCGTCGAGCAGGGTGGTGTTGTGCTTGAGCACCTCGTGGCGAATGGCGGTGAGCAGGCGGGCCACGGTCGGGGCGAGCTCGGGATCCCGCTGCACCAGCCGGGCGAGATCGGTGCCCCGGGCCCGCGATCGGCGGCGCGCGACGAGGCCGGCCGACACCAGCAGGGCCCCGCCGGCGAGGCCCCCGCCGATCGCCCGGATGCGCAGCTTCACTTGGCGTTGCAGGCTCCGGGCCGGCTCCAGGGTGATCCCCTGCGGCGCCCCGGAAAAATAGGCATCGAGCTGGCGATTGGCCTCCAGCAGCCGCCCCTTCGACCAGGCGCGCTGGGCCAGCGCCCACCGGGCATCGACCGCCCCGCCCGCCGCCGCCCGCTCGAGGTGCGCGGCTGCCTCGGCGTCTTCGCCGCGCAGGGCGAGTAGGTCGGCGAGGGCCAGCTCCACCTGCGGCTGGTCGGGCTCAGCGAGCAGCGAGCGTCGAAACGCGGCCTCGGCCTCGTCGAGGGCGCCCTCGCGCAGGGCGATCCCGGCGGCGAGGTTCAGCCCGCCGGTCCACTCGGGCGCGAGCGTGCGCACGACGATGAGCTCGGCCTTGGCGCGCTCGATGTCGCCCCGATCCAGGTAGACCCGGGCCACCCGCGCCGTCTGAACGGCCGCTGGCGGGGCGTCCTCGCTGGAGGGCTCGGCGAGGGTCGGCGGCGCGCTCGCTGGCGGTGGTGCGCGCTGAAGGTCCGTCAGCAGGGCATCGGCGCGCGCTCGGGTCTCAGCTTGGGGCTGGGCGGCCAGCGCGGCCCGGGCCTCGACCGCGGCCTCTTCGAAGCGGCCGAGGCCGGCCAGCACCTCGGCCAGCCGGAGGTGCAGGCTCGCTTGACCGGGCCGGAGCTGGGTGGCGAGGCGGAGGTGCTCGGCGGCTTCGGCGTGACGGCGGCCGGCGTAGCGGTCGGCGAGCAGCAGCCCCAGCCGGGCCCGCCACTCCGGCTGCTCGGGGTCGAGGGCCACCGCCCAGCCCCAGGCCTGCTCGGCGCTGGCGACCTCGCCGTCGCGCAGCAGCAGGTCGCCTTGGGCCGCCCGGGCCTCGGCGCTGGTGGGGTGCTGGGCGATCACCCCGTCCACCCGCGCCCGCGCCCGGGTCAGCTGGCCGGCGGCGGCCTGGGCCCGGGCCGCCTCCAGCTCGGCCCGCGCCGCCTCCGGGAGGGGCCGACCGCCGCCAAAAGCGAGGCCGCGCGCCGCCCGCTCCACCTGGATCCGGTCGATGCGCCCCCGCAGCGCCGCCGCGCTCGGGCCGTCGGGGTCGCGGGCCAGCGCCTCCCGCAGCAGCTGGGCGGCGTCCTCGTCCAGCCCCTGATCGCGCCACGCCACGCTGATCTCGACGATGCCCTCCACGTCGATCGGCGCGGCCGCGCAGCAGAGGTAGGCCCGGGCGAGGGTCCGGCTCTGCTCCGGCGCCACCCCGGCCCGGGCCCGGGCGAGGCCCAAGCTGGCGATCGGGTCCCCGGGCAGCGCGAGGAGCGCCCGCTCAAAGGCCGCCGCCGCCGCCACCGGGTCTTCGGCGAGGCGCAGGCGCCCCACCGCCTTGTTGGCCTCGGGATCCTCCGGCAGCCGGGCGTAGGTGCGGAGCGCGCCGACCGCGTCGCCGCGGGCCTCCTGGGCCAGCGCGAGGCCGAGCACCGCCTCGGGGAGCTCCGGCCGCTCGCTGAGCACCAGCGTCCACGACGCCATCGCCAGTCGGGCGTCGCCCCGGGCCCAGGCCTCGCGGGCGGCCTCCCGGGCCCGGGCCGCCGTGGGGCTCAGACCGTCGGGATCGGCCTCCTCGACGTCGATCAGGCCCTCGACCGGCCCGCCCGTCGGCCCGGGCTCCAACGCCTCCCTGGCCGCCTCGTCGGGCGCCTGGGCCGCTGGGTCGGGCGCCCCATCCGCCTCCGCGGGCGCCTGGGCCGCCGCCGTTCCGCCCACGGCCAGCGCGGCCCCGAGCAGCAGGGCCTTCACCGCCCATGGCAGCGGGCCCGGCACTGCGGACGGGCGGCCTGGCCGGCGCGGTCGCGGTCCCGGGCGATAGCGAGGGCTGGGCATCGGCGGCTCGGGACCCTGGGCGGTCGCGGGGGACAATTCAGGGCGGTTTGGAGGCTAGTTCAGGTTCCGTCAGGACTGTTTGATTGACAAGACAAGGCTGAATTGTGGTTCAGGCAAGTTTATCGTGTCCGCTGGAGCAGCGGCTGTAGCTCGCGGACCTTCAAGCCGAGCTGGTTGAGGCGGAGCTGGACCTTGCGGGCGTCGTCGGCCGCGCCGAGCAGGTCTTCGGCCATGCGGCTGAAGTCGCCGCCGTGGCGCAGGTAGAGGGCCGTGAAGTACTGGCGCTCCACATCGACCGCGAGGCGGTTGAGGCCCCCCTTGGGCGACACCCGCACCTCCAGGCGCAGGCCGCCGTCGGGGTGCGGGGACGGCAGGCGCGGGTCCAGCGTCGGCGCGGGCGCGGTCACCGGCACGGTCGCGGTCGCGGTCGGAGGGCTTCGGATCGGCGTCGGCGTCGACGCAGTCGTCGGCCTCGGCGGGAGCGGCGCCGGGTCCTCGCGGGCCGGCTCGAGCTCGGGCAGGGTCTGCCCCGGGGGCGCAGCGGCCGGTGGGGCGATCCACGCCTCCCCTTCCCCCGAAAATTCAGGTAGGAGCTCCGCTTCGGGCTGGGTGGCGCGGAGGAGGTCGCGGATCAGCTTGGGCCGCACCTGCAGCAGGTCGGCGCGCTCCGCGGCTTCGACCTTGAGCCGGGGCCCCCCGAGCTCTGCGAGGCTCAGCATGACGGCGTTCTCGACGGTGAGGGCGAGCTCGCGCAGGTTGCCTGGCCAGGGGTGCCGGCGCAGCTCCCGCAGCGTCCGCTCCGGGAAAATGACCCACAGGACGCCATCCTTCTGCGGGGGCAGCTCGGGCTGGGTCCAGGCGCGCAGGACCTGGACCGGCGGGCGGGTGGGCAGCAGGTCGTTGACCGCGCCCTCCTCCGACAGCCGGACGAGGATGAAGTGCAGCAGGCCGTCGAGGTCGCTCAGGCGCTCGCTCAGCGCCGGCAGCCGCACCGTCGCCGCCGGGTTGAGCCGCATGTAGAGGTCGGCCCGGAAGCTGCGCTCTCGGACCCGCTGGGCGAGGTCCTCGTGGGTGGCGACGACGAGCTTGACGTCCACCAGCCGCTCCCGGCTCTCCCCCACCCGGCACAGGGCGCGCTCCTGCAGGACGGTCAGCAGCATCCGCTGCGCCTCTTCGCTGAGGTTGCCGATCTCGTCGAGGAACAGGGTGCCGCCGTCTGCCTCTTCAAAGGCGCC
>CANHON010000291.1 GCA_947462115.1 Deltaproteobacteria bacterium
AGCGAGCTGCCCATCAGCCTGGACGGCGGCGCCAATTTCTCTTGGTTCGGCGTGGCCATGGCCAGCGCCGGTGATGTGGACAACGACGGCGTCAACGACGTGCTGATCGGCTCTTCGGGCGATCGGGCAGCGGCCTCGGCTGCAGGCGCCGTCTACCTCATCTCTGGGGCCACCCTCGCGGGCCTCGAGGGCTCGGCCGCTGGCGCCACCGCCGCGCGCAGCAAGTGGACCGGCGAGACCGAGAACGACTTCCTCGGGGCCCGCCTCGCCGGCCCTGGCGACCTCGACGGCGATGGCATCGATGATCTGGTGCTCGCCTCCGACAACTGCAACGCCGAGCGCACCCAACAGGGCCGGGTCTACTTCTTCTTCGGGCCCACCCCGAGCGGCACGGCCTCGGTGGGCACCGCCGAAGCCCAGCTCAACGGCGTGGCCACCGGCGATCGGGCGGGCGGCGCGCTGTCTCCGGCCGGGGACGCCGACGGCGACGGCTACCCCGACGTGTGGGTGAGCGTGACCCGCGACGACTCGGGCTTCGAAGACGGCGGCGCGGTCTACTTGATCGCCGGCGGCGCTGATCTGCGCGAGGCCAGCGGCTCGGTGGCGGAGCGGGCCCAGGTGCGCATCGCCTCGCCGGGCACCGGCGCGATCTTCGGCCAGGCGCTCTCCGGCGGTCAGGACTGGGATGCTGACGGCGAGAACGACCTTCTGGTCGGTGTTCCGCTCAGCGGCGTCAACGGCGAGGGCGCGGCCTACCTGTTCACCGGGCCCTTCACCCGCGACCTCGACGCCAACGCCGACCACCGCGCCATCCTGCACGGCGATGGCGTGGGCGATCACCTCGGCTCGGTCGTCGCCTTCTTGCCGGACGCCTTGGCGGGTGGGCGCACCGCCCTCGGCCTCGGCACCTTCGAAGACGAGAGCGGCGGCAACGACGCGGGCGCGCTGTACCTGTTCCAAGACCTGCTCGAATAGTCCGGGGCCGCGGGTCGGGCCTCCGCGCGCCGGTGCGGCCCCCGCCGCGCCACCGTCCACAGGGGATCCCCGATGCGCCGACGCCTCCGAAAGAAGCTCCAGCTCGCCGAGTTCGCGCACGCCTACGCCGAGGTTGAGCTGCAGCTGCGGCCCGACTTCGCGCTGAACGCCTTCATTGACCGCTTCTTCGCCGAGGGCACCGCTCCGGTGGGCGCGGTGTTCAGCGGGGCCGCCGACCCGTCCACCGGCCGCCTCACCGGCTTCATCGAGCTCGGCCTCAACACCCAGGCCCAGGCGCGCGCCGATCGCCTCGGGGACTGGCTCCGCGCCGCGCCCGAGCTCGCGGCGGTGCAGCTCGGCCCGGCCCTGCGGATGGCCTGAGGGGAGCTCCCGTTGGCCGCTCGGGGCCTCGGTCGAGGCCCTTCGGCCGGTGCGCTTCGAAGCGGTGGGCTCCGCTTGGGCTCAGAAGATGATGTTGGGGCTCCGGCTGTCCATCGGCCCCGCCGCCGGCCCGAGCCAGATCGGCACACCTTCGGCCCGCTCGCGGTGCGCCACCGCCGTCTGAAGGCCGACCAGCCGCAGCGTCTCGGTGCGCGCCTCGCCCGGGGGGTAGCGGAGCAGCAGCGCGACGCCGACCCCGAGCCGGATGTGCGCGCTGTCCCGGGGCCGCTGGAGCTCCAGGGCGCGCAGCAGGTCATTCACGACCGGCACCGCCTCGGCCGGCCGCAGGCCATCGGTGACCCGCAAGGCGGCCCCCCGCGCAGCCCCCTGGATGTAGGCGAGCTGTGCGGAGGGTGGGGCGGTCTCGGCGTACTGGAACGGCCGATCGGGCGTCGCGTCGCCGGCGCGCCAGCCCAGCTCCTCGAAGATGGGCTCCTGGTAGGCCTCGGGCCAGCTCGCGCCCACCACCATCGCCGCAGGCAGATCTCGGCCGAGCCCCACTTGAATGCCGATGCGCACGCCATTGGCGTAGCCGGTGGGCTCGACCGGCAGGGTGGCGAGCTGGGGCAGCACCGCCGCCGGGTCTCCCTTGGCCTCGATGGTCCAGGCGCGGACCAGGCCGTCGAGCAGCAGCGGCTGCAGGTCCGGGCTGACCCGAAGCACCTCCGCGAGCACCGCCGCGTCCTCCCCCGGCTCGGGGCGAAAGCCGTGAGCCACGCCGTCCACGCAGCCGCTGACCGCCGCGGGGGGCAGGTCCAAGCAGCGGTCCACCGCGGCGTGGAGCGAGCGGCGGTGCCCCATGCAGGTGCCGTAGCCGAGCAGATCTTCGAGGCTCAGGCGGAAGTAGGGCTGCACCAGGACGGTGCGGGCCAGGCTGGCGGGCGCCGAGGCCCAGCTACAGCCGCGGGAGGGCGCGCGAAACAGCGCGTAGTAGGCGATCCCCAACGCGCAGCAGATGGTGAGGCTGGCGATGCCCGCCCGCCGGAGGCGCTGCGCCCGGTGGGCGGCTGTGGTGGCGGTGCTGCTGCGTGATCGTGACATGGTGCCCCAAAGGTCGCCTATCTTAGAGATCGCGGCGCTGGGGGCGATCAGGCCGCGGGGCGGTCGACACAAGGTGACAGGCGCGGTGGCGGCGGCCCGCCGGGGCAGCGGCCAAAAAGATCGGCCACCACTCAAGCGGATACGTGAAAATTCACCGTGGATCGCCGATCCCGGGCCCAATTGCGATAAAATGTCGCTGGCCGAGCGAGGTGAGGCGATCTCGCTACGGGGTCTCGCGTAGGGGCCCATTTGTGTCGATACACGGGGAGCGGGGCACAGCTCTGCACCACCGCTCCGGAGAGTTGAGATGCCCCAGACCCCGCGCGCTGCCCAGCGGCTGATCCTCCTGCTCCTCGGCCTCTCCGCGTGTGAAAAAGGCCCGCAGGGCGGCGTTGGCCGCAGCGCTGGCCCCGATGACACGGTGCGGGTCGGCGAGGCTGCCCAGCGGGACTCCGGGAGCGCCGCGCTCGACGACACCGGCGCCGGGGGCCTCGATCGGGCGGTGGCCGTGCCGCTGCCCCTCCACCAGCTCGA
The DNA here is from genome assembly GCA_947462115.1 of Deltaproteobacteria bacterium. Taxonomy (GTDB): domain Bacteria; phylum Myxococcota_A; class UBA796; order UBA796; family UBA2385; genus JAEUKK01. Next base: position 2,992 of record CANHON010000291.1, read on the forward strand.
CCTCGAGGGCGGCCTGTCGCTCGTGGTCAGCGGTGAGCTCAGCGCCGCGCTGGCCGACAAGCTGCCCTGGTGCGGCGCCCCCGAGGAGGGCCGCCTGCTGCTCCGCGGCGAAGAGGGCCGCGCCGCCCTCGAGCTGCTCCGCGCCGAGCCCGGCCTCGAGCTGATCCGCGCGCTGGAGGGCGCCGAGCTCGAGGGCCTCGACCCCGAGTCCTGCGCCGCGGTCGGTGTGCTCGGCGAGGGTGCCCTAGGCGGCGCCCGTCCCGGCGCGGGCGGCGCGTCCCCCGCGGCCTCGATGGCGGGCGACACCACGGCGCCGGTGGCCGAGTACGTGGTCATCAACAGCGGCGACGCCACCACCCGCAGCTCGCGCATCAGCCTCGCCATCGCGGCCTCCGACGACACCGCCGTCACCCGCATGTGCATCAGCCAGTCGCCGACCTGCACCTCGTGGACCACCTACGCGGCCGCCTCCGCCACGTCGGTCTCGGGCGCCGCCGGCCCGCGCACCATCTACGTGAGCTTCCGCGACGCCGCCGGCAACACCAGCACCCAGGTGTCCGACACCATCATCTACGACGCCACGGCGCCGGTGAACGGCACCCTGAGCGCCACGCCCGGCGCGGGCGAGGTGAGCTTCTCGTGGGCGGGCTTCGTCGATCCCGGCACCGGCATCGAGGAGTACGTGCTGCGCCGGGCGACGGGCACGGTGGCCCCGAGCACCTGCGCGAGCGGCACTGAGGCCTACCGGGGGTCTGCCACCTCGGCGGTGGTCACCGGGCTCACCGACGGCACCACCTACGCCTGGCGCCTCTGCGCGATCGACGGCGCCGGCAACATCTCGACCGGCGTGACCGCCACCGCGCGGCCGGCCACCGAGTACGACCCGCCCACCGACGGCAGCATCACGCTCAACGCCGGCGCCTCCTGGACCAACAACAGCACGCTCACGGTCGGTGCTTCGGCCACGGATCCCAGCGGCGTCAGCTACATCTGCCTCAGCGAGAGCGCCACGCTCTGCACCCGCTGGACGCGGATGAGCCCGTCGGTCCGCATGACCATCAGCCGCGCCCCCGGCCTGCACACGGTCTACGCCTGGTTCCGGGACTCGATGGGAAACACGACCACGGCGCCGGTCTCGTCCACCATCAGCTATGACGCCGCCAAGCCCACCAACGGCACCGCGGCCATCAGCACCGGCGACGCGACGGCCACCATCACGGCCTCGGGCTTCGCCGACGCGCTCAGCGGCGTGGCCTCCTACAAGCTGATGGAGCTGCGCTCCACCCGCGCGCCGAGCAGCTGCGTGGGCCGGGCGATCGACACCAACACCACCGGCGAGTTCACCCGGACCGGCCTCGTCAACGGCGCCACCTACGGGTGGCGGGTCTGCGCGGTGGACGCCGCGGGCAACATCTCGAGCGGGGTGGCCCTGACCGGCCGGCCGGCGCCCGAGTACAACCCGCCCACGGTGGGCACCGTCACGATCAACGGCGGCAACGAGTTCACCAACAGCACGGTCGTCACGCTGGGCCTCAGCGCCATGGACGACAGCGGCCTCGGCAGCGTGTGTTTGTCCAACACCGCCACCTGCACCCGCTGGCTCACCTACGGGGCGACCAAGTCTTGGTCCTTGTCGCGCGGCACCGGCACCCGGACGGTGAACGCCTTCTTCCGCGACATCTACGGCAACGTCACCACCGTGCCGGTGACCGACACCATCTTCCTCGACCAAACCAAGCCGGTCGACGGCATGGCCATCGTCGAGACGGGCAGCGGCACCACCCTCGACCTGTCGCTCTCGGGCTTCAGCGACGCGCACAGCGGGGTGGCCAGCTACAAGATCGTCTACGCGGCCGGGCTCATCGCCCCGCGCACCTGCACCAGCGGCCGGGTCGGCTACACCGGCGACGGCGCCGCGCCCCGCGTGCGCGGCCTGATGCCGGGCACCAGCTACGCCCTGCGGATCTGCGCGGTCGACGGCGCGGGCAACCTCTCCACCGGCATCACCGCGGCGGGCACCACCGCCACCTCGGGCGACGCGCCGGCCGTGGACGAATTCCTCATCAATGACGGCGAGGAGGCCAGCTTCGACAGCGTGCTCGACCTGAGCTTCGTCGCGCTCGACGCCGATGGCGTTGAAGAGATGTGCTTCTCCGACGACCCCGCCGCCTGCGACGACTGGCAGCCCTACGCCACCACCGCCGAGTGGGAGGTCGAGCCGGGCTTTGAGGGCGAGCTCAGCCTCTACGCGTGGTCCCGCGACAGCATCGGCAACGAGAGCGAGCCGGTGGAGGCCAGCATCATCATCGACCAGACCGCGCCCGAAGACGGCAGCCTGGACCTCGGCCAAGCCGACGACAGCACCGTCAGCATCAGCTGGGAGGGCTACGCCGACTACGGCACTGGCATCGACCACTACATCGTGGTCTACACCATTGACGACGCGGCGCCCGCGAGCTGCAGCGCCGGGGAGCGCGCCTACACCGGCAGCGGCACCAGCGCTTCGATCACGGGCCTGAGCTTCGGGGCCGACGTGCAGGTGCGGGTCTGCGCCGTCGACGTGGCGGGCAACATCTCCGAGGGCGTGGACGGGCAGCGGCTCGTGGTCGATGGGACGGCGCCCACCAACGGCGCGCTGGCCATCAACGGCGGCGCGCTGTTCACCGCCGAGGGCACGGTCGAGCTGACCCTCAGCGCCGACGACAACTCGCCGATCGACGAGGTCTGCGTGGGCGAGGCCCTGCGCTGCACCGCTTGGCAGCCCTACAGCCCCACCCTCAGCTACGCCTTGGTGGGCGGCGAGGGCGAGCACATCATCGGCGCGTGGTTCCGCGACGCGGCCGGCAACGCCACCACCAGCCCGGTCACGGCCAGCATCATCCTCGACCAGGCTGTTCCGGTCGACGGCACCGTGTCGGTGGACGGCTTCGGCGGCGACTCGGTGGACCTCAGCTGGGCCGACTTCGACGACAGCGGCAGCGGCGTCGCCTCCTACGTTGTGGTCTACCAAGCGGGCCTGACCGCCCCGGCCACCTGCGCGGACGGGGACTTCAGCTGGGAAGGCGAGGACGAGTCCCTCCAGCTCACCGATCTCGAGCCCGGTGAGCGCTACGCCGTCCGCGTCTGCGCG
>CANHON010000292.1 GCA_947462115.1 Deltaproteobacteria bacterium
CTTCGAGATCGAGGGCACGGTCACCCTGCGGCCGGCTTGGTACATCAAGACCGACGGCTGCGCGGCCCAGATCGACGACGCGGGCGGCAGCAGCGGCGCCCCCGAGAACAGCGACGAGAAGTACTACACGAGCTACTTCGTGCAGGACCGCACCGGCGGCATCTTCGTGCTGTTTGACTCGCGGCTCTCCCTGTTTGACACCGGAGACCGCGTGAAGCTGCGGGTGCGCGGCGTTCGCACCAGCTTCGAAGTCAACATGATCTATGCCCATGACATCGTTGACATCGAGTACACCCGCTCGGCCCTCTACTACGAGCCGGTGGTGGGCCCCTTCACCAACGAGCACATCGGGCGCGTCATGCGCTACGAGGGCGTGGTCACCAAAGAGATCGGCACCTTCGGCGATGTGAACGTCGAGGCAGACGACGGCACGGCCTACATCTTCCAGGTGGCCCAAGACCTCGCCCGCCGGCGCGCCGTGGCGCCCAAGCTCGGCCAGCGCGTGCAGGTCACCGGCCCGGTCTTCCTCTCCTACGGCGAGTACCCCATCCTCGTGACCCAGGCCGGACAGGTCTCGGTGGTCGCCCCCTAAGCTCGGCGGCCACCGGCCCCATCCAACGCCTGCCACGGCACTCGGAGCCCTCCTTGTCTATGACCCTCTCCGGCGCGTTGCTGCTCAGCCTGCACGGCCTCGCCGCCGCCCAGTCCACCACCGCCCAGACCAACGCCGACCTTGAGTACCGTCAGTCCGACCTCGATCGGCAGAAGGACAAGCTCGAGGTCCGCGCCGGCTTCGAGTCCGAGTGGCACGAGTACAACAACCTCGACCTGCGGCCCCTCGACGAGAGCAGCGACCAGGCCATCCTCGACAGCGATGATCGCAACAACTTTGCGTTCACCGGCTTCTTCTTGGAGCTCGGCTACCGCATGGACGACAAGACGCGGGTGGTCACGAGCCTCAGCCACCGCGGCCTCTGGGGCAACGACCAGCTCGGCAACGTCAACGCCTTCGGCGGCCTGTTCTACTTCACGAACATGTACGTCGATTGGTCGCCCACCGGGCTCGGCGAGGGCCCGGTGCGGGTGCGGGTGGGCCGGGAGTTCTACCAGATCGGCGGCCTCGGCGGCGCCCGGGATTACGTGCTGGCCGACGTCCTCGACGAGGCGCGCGTCACGGTGCAGCTCGGCAAGGCCGGCTACCTCGACCTCATCCCCATGACCGTCGTGGGCTCCAGCAGCCAGAACGACAACGCCAACTTTGTCGGCTACATCGGGCAGTCCACCACGCAGACCTTTGGTTTCCGCGGCGACCACATGACCAAGCGCAGCGGCGGCGTGCTGGTGCTCGACGGGCTGGCCAAGGGCCTCGACCTGCGCGGCTACGGCTTCTTCACCAAGGTCGGCGCGCTCGGCAGCGGCTCGGACATCGCCTACAACGGCGAGCTCGGCAACTTCGCGGACAATGACTGGGTCGCCAACGCCGGCGCGCGCGCCAGCTTCGCGGTGGCCGACGGGGTCGTCACGCCCTTCGCCTCGGTCGACCTCTCCCGCGGCATCGACCGCAAGGAGCTGGTCACCCAGGACATCAACTGCAACGGCCTCGCGGTCATGGCCGGCGCCACCTTCGACACCGGCGGCGACGACAGCGGCGCGCACGGCGAGGCCAGCTACTTCATGGCCCAGGGCGCGAGCTACACCGACGACGGCCAGCAGTACAGCCACGGCTACGTCAGCATGAAGGCGCAGCAGGCCGGCGGCACCATCACCAACCGCCTGATGGGCTGGCATCCCAGCGCCTACGTCGGCATGTTCGGCATCTCCGACTCCATGCACGACGTGGACCGGACGGCCGGCACCCAGGTGATCCACGCCAACGTGGGCTACACCTTCAAGATGGGCCTCGACCTCACGGCCTCGTTCTGGACCTTCAAGGACACCGGCGTCAGCGCGCTGGACCCGGCCGAGCTCTCGAGCATCGACGCCCCCTACGGCTACTCCCGCAGCGAGTTCGCCGCCCAGGAGCGGGCCGGAAAGGCGCTGGGCCACGAGATCAACGTCGATGTCAGCCACCGCCTGAGCAAGCACCTGCAGGTCTTCGCCAACGGCGCCGCCTTCTTGCCCGGCGAATTCTACGCCACCGACATCGCGCGCATCGCGGGCGACCAGCTCGGCGGCCAAGAGATGGCATGGGGCCTCAACGGTGGCACCCGGGTGCGCTTCTGATGCGCCGGCCCCTGCTGTTCACGCTGCTCTTCACGCTGCCGCTGAGCCCGGCCTGCGACGGCGATCCCAGCAAGGAGGCCGACGAGGGCGTCACTTACCGCGACGGCAGCGAGGGCGGCCCCACCTCCGGCGAGCGCGGCTCGGTGAAGATCACCGAGGTGCTGTGGTCAGGCGCGGTGCGCGGCGACAGCGATCGCGACCAGCGCGATATTTTCATCGAGATCCGCAACGAGAGCGCCCGCGGCATCAACCTCTCGGGCTGGCGCCTCGACATCGAGGGCCCCGCCGCCAATACGCTGCGGATCCCCGACAATGACGTGGTGCTCGAGACAGGCGAGCACCTCATCATCGCGGCCACCAACGCCCGCTGCTTCCCCGACGCCGAGATCGTCATGCCCGAGCTGCGGCTGCCGGACGGCGATCCCTTCAGCATCACCCTGATGGACGCCGACGAGCGGCTCATCGAGGGCGTGGGCAACGCCGAGGCCCTGCCCTTCGCGGGCGGCTGGGACTACGTCCACTCCCGCTCCATGGAGCGCGTGGAGCTGATGTTCGGCGGTGAGGGCTTCTTCCCGCAGGCCTGGCACTTCTACACGCCGGCGGCCGTGGACGTGCCCAACAACGACCGCATCGCCCCCGACTGCGCCGCCCACACGCTGGCCTCGCCCGGTCGCCCCAATTCTCCCGACTACTCGGGGGCCTACGCCTCAGGGAGCTTGGAATGAGCGCGCGTCCCGCACCCGCCCTGCTGTTTGGGCTGCTCGGCGCCTGCGCCGCCCCGAGCGCCGACGAGGCCCGCAACCAGCTGACCCTCAGCTTGGTCGGCGATGACCCGGCCGCGGCCAGCGACGCCTTCATCGCCGGCGTCGAGGCGGCGCAGTCCGAGCTTCACATGGGCCTGCCGGAGCTCACCGACGAGGCCCTGGCCGCCGCGATCATCGACGCCCAGGATCGGGGCGTGGCGGTCGAGGTGGTGCTCGACGTGGACAAGGCCGACGACGCTGGCGCCGTGATGTTGGTCGATGCGTTGGTGCCCGTGACCTTCGCCGACGGCGGCATCACCTACCAAGACTTCTCGGTGAACGTGGAGCTCAGCTTCTCCGGCGACGACGTCCGCATGACCCACGCCTACGCCATCATCGACCGCACCCGGGTGATCACCGGCAGCCAGGTCGGCGGCGTGGAGCTCGGCGAGAACATCGTCATGGACGTCGTGAGCGAGGACATCGGCCAGGACTTCCTCATGGAGCACGGGCAGGTCTTTGGCGGCATGGACGCGAGCGCGCTGACCGCCTACTTCGCCGGCGCCAAGTCCATCGTCGACGCCCGTTGGCTCTACAAGACCCAATCTTCGCTCACGGTCGAGCTGTGGTTCGGTCCCCAAGAGCGGGTGGTCAAGCGCATCATCGACTCGGTCTACAGCGCGCGCTCGGACGTGACGGTGCTGACCGACGACTTCCTCGACAAGGGCCTCGCCACGGCCCTCCAAGCCAAGGCGAGCACCGGCTTCGACGTCAAGGTCATCGTCGGCCAGCGCTTCGGCAGCCAGGCGCCGCCGCTGTCGGGCGAGCTGCGCGACAACGCACCCGACGTGCAGAAGTCCAAGTTTAGCCTCGAACAGCGCGTCCCCACCGTCGTGCTCGTCGATCAGGGCACCGACCGCTTGGGCATGCGCCCGCGCACCCAGGCCTTCGTGCTCACCCACGAGATCGTGAGCGCGACCCGCACGCTCGGCATCGAGCCGGTCCCCACCGACCAGCTCATGGACGGCAACCTGTGGGTGCTCAGCCAGACCGGCGAGGTCGGCCCCGAGATCCAGCAGCTCAATGACCTCGTGCTGCAGCACCTTGAGCAGTCGGAGGCCCTGTGATGAACACGCTCCAGCCCGCCCAGCGCCGCCTCGCCCGCGCCCTCGCCGCCACCCTCGCGCTGAGCGTAGCGCCCGCTTGCGGCCCGCCCTCCACGGCCGACCTCGACAGCACCCGCGGCGGCCGCGTGGACGTCTTTTTCAACGAGCCCGGCACCCGCCCCGCCAACCAGTGGGACCCCGACGCCATCGCCGTCATGGTGGACCTCATCAACGGCGCCAACAGCACCCTCGACTTCGCCGTGATGGGCTTCTCCGAGCCCCGGGTGGTCGCCGCGATGGTGGCGGCCTGGGACCGCGGCGTCGAGCTGCGCATGGTCGGCGACGCCGGCCACATCTACGGCACCAGCGGCTACACGATGCTGCGCGACCGGCAGGTGCCGATGAGCATCGGCAACATGTCGCACATCATGCACAACAAGTTCATGGTGGTGGACGGCCGCTTCGTCTTCTGCGGCACGGCCAACTGGACCGAGTCCGACCTCATCATGAACTCCAACAACTTCGTGATGATGGACTCGCCGGCCGTGGCCGCCGACTTCACCGCCGAATTTGAGCAGATGTACGGCGGCCTCTTCGGCAACAACAAGATCGAGCTCGACAACGGCCGCACCTACCAGGTCGGCGACACGGAGGTCGAGGTCTGGTTCAGCCCCAACGAAGACGCGATGGGGCGGATGCGGCAGTACCTCAACGCGGCCAAAGAGAGCGTGCGCTTCACCATCTTCGCCTTCACCAAGAACGAGGTGGGCAGCGACATGGTGCGCAAGCAGGCCGAGTTCCGCGCCCTGGACATCGCCGAGGGCGCGGACCCCGACGCCTGGAGCGGCCTCGACTACACCGATCGCCGGTCGGTGGCCGGGGTCATCGACCAGTCGCAGCTCCACAGCAACGGCCAGTACCACGAGGTCTACCGCTTGCTCGGCGCGGGCGTGCCGATCCACCTCGACGGCAACGACAACACCATGCAGCCCGGCGACTACCAAGCCGGCGGCGGGCGCTTGCACAGCAAGACCATGCTGATGGACCTCAAGGGCGAAGACCCGGTCGTGGTCACCGGCTCCTTCAACTGGTCGGCCAGCGCCACCCAGAGCAACGACGAGTACCTGCTGGTGCTCAAGAGCCCGCGCATCGCCGCGCTCTACGACGACTACTTCGACCTGCTCTGGTCCACCGGCCGCCGGCTCGGCTACGCCCGCGTCAGCGACGGCTCGGTCCGCGAAGGCGACGTCGTCATCAACGAGGTCATGTGGTACGGCGCCCACTCCGGCGACGCCGACGGCTTCGACGAGTTCATCGAGCTGCGCAACACCACCGACGCGCCCATCCAGCTCGACATGTGGCAGATCACCAACAGCGACGACGTGATCGTCGGCCTGCCGCCGGGCTCCACCATCCCGGCCAACGGCACCTTCCTCATCGTCGATCACGTGCTGGAGACCTATGTCGACGGCGCGCCCCAGGACGAGAACACCGCCTACCTGCGCGGCGACCTCGTGGTGAGCACCGCCAACGACAACCGCCAGTCGCGCCTCTACCTCAAGGATGGCTCGCTGGAGCTCATCTTGCGCGACCCCGACGGCGTCGAGCTCGACCGGGCGGGCGACGGCGGCCCGGCCTTCGCGGGCGGCCCCAGCCCCGACGGCGAGACCGTCCGCTCGATGGAGCGCAGCGCCGACCCCGGCGACGGCGCCGACCGCGACCGCTGGCACGCCTACTCGGAGTCCGTCGGCCGCGGCGCGGTGAACCCCGACTACGCCGCCGAGATCTTGGCCAGCCCCGACGAGGCCAACTCCGCGCCCTAAAGCCCGCGGGGGCACGCGGGGGCACGCGGGGGCGGGCCGGATAAGCCCCCCGCGCGCGTCGCTTTGGGGCGCGCGGAGGTCTGCCATGTCCGCTCCTGCCTCGCCGCCCACCCCCAGCTCCCGCCGCCAGTTCATCGTCGAGGGCCTCGGCGCCGGCGCCCTGTTGGGCCTGTCCACCGCCGGCTGCGCCGCGCCCGAGGCCGCGCCCAA
>CANHON010000293.1 GCA_947462115.1 Deltaproteobacteria bacterium
ATCGGGGTCTCGGGTGCGCTTGTCCTTGAGCTTGTCATCGGCCCTCCAGCGCGCCGCTCCGGCGCCCGCTCACGGGCTCCGTTCGGACCCGAGGGCGGCGCCTTGAAGGGCTTTTGGGCCGGCGATCCAGCGGGATCGGCGCCAGGACCTAGGCGGACAGGGCCTCGGGCGCGGGGCGGGCCGGGGCCGGTGGGCGTCGCAGGCCGTTGATCTGCCGGAAGTAGGCCAGGAGGCCGCGGGTGCTCGTCGCCTCGGCGATCTCCGCCGGCATCAGGGACCGCACCCGGGCGTGGTACTCGGGCAAAAGGTACCAGGGCACGCTAAAGTTGGCGTGGTGCTCCCAATGGTAGTGGATGTTGAAGGGCGAGGTCAGCCGCTGGGTGGGGTAGAAGTAGGTGCGCGAGCGCATCAAGGGCTCGTCCACCTCGGCGAGGCCGGCGCCGTGCTCCTGCACCTTCTTGAGCAGGTTGAGCATGCTCACGGCGTTGAAGCCATAGAGCACCACCAGCGGCCCCGCCCAGCCGAGGCTGAGCCCGCTGAGCACGGCGATGCCACCCCAGAGCCCGACCGAGAGCAGCAGCCGCCGCGGCTTGAGGCCGTAGCGCCGCGAGGGGTTGGCGATGACGCTGTAGCCGGGCACGAGGTGCAAGGCGGCGCGCCGCCAGAACCGGGCGCCGTCGATCGGGTCGGGATCTTGCGGGTCTTTTCCCGGCTCGCAGGGGTAGAGGTGGTGCGCGACGTGCCCGCGCTCCCAGTGCTCCTCATAGGCCGTGAACGTGAGATCACCGACCAGGCGGCCAATCTGGTGGTTCAGGCGCTTGGCCGCCGCCCGGTCGGCCCCGAGCAGGTACATGCCGTGGCTGCACTCGTGCACCACCAGCACGAAGACGCCGAGCAGCACGCAGCCCAGCGCCATCGAGCCGAGCGGCACGAACAGCCAGGGCGGGAGCACGGCGCCCACCGCGAAGATGCCCACCAGGGCGACCAAGAGCAGCGCGGTGCTGACGAGGTTGATGCGGTTGTGCCGGGCGATGGGCTGCTTGAGGTGGTGCAGCTCATTCCCCGCGGCGACGGCGAGTCGCATCCAGTCCGGCCGTTCCATGGTGCTCCTTCTGCTGCTGGGCGCCGCGGCGCAGACGCCCCCCGGCTCCCCTACGCGCCGGGCGGGACGGTGGATCAGGCGAGGCGCCGCTTAGGCCCCGGACGCGGCCGCGGCCACGAAGGCGCGGGCCCGGTGCGCGAGGCCGTAGATGGTCTCGGAGGGGTTCACCCCGAGCGAGGTCGGCAGCACCGAGCCGTCCACGATGAACAAGTTCTCGACCGAATGATGACGGTGATCAGGCCGCACCACGCTGCTCTCGGCCTTGGGGCCCATCGCGCAGCCCCCCATCTGGTGGGCGGTGAAGATGGCGTGCTCAAACGCGCCGTAGCGGGCCGCGTGCAGCTTGGGCAGCTCGGCCTCGGTCCGCAGCCGCACCGGCTCGGCGTGCAGGCTGGCCACCTCCTCGGCCCCGGCGGCGATGTGCAAGCGCGCGAGCACCGCGTGGCTCTCGCGGATCGACTCCTGCAGCGCCGGTCCGACCGGGTACACGATGGAGGGCTGCCCGGACGGCTTCAGCGAGACCCGGCCGCCCTCGTCGCCCGGCAAGAAGCCGTCGGCCTGCAGCGCAATGATCGCCGAGAGGTTGGGGAGCAAGGCCAAGAACTCGCCGAGCTGCTCGCCGATCAAGGCCGAGGCCGTGCTCGCCAACATCGGGTGCAGCGGCGCGACCTCCAGGAAGAAGCCCACCTTATCGCTGCCGCGGTCGATGAATTGGTGGCTGCCGATCGACTGCGGCGCCCCATAGTAGGGATCGACGCGGTGGGCGTAGCGGCCGGCCATGCCCACCACCGGGTGCAAGAAGGTGCGCAGGCCCACCCGCCCGTTGGGGTTCAGCCCGCTGCGCAGCAACAAGGCCGGGCTGTTGATCGCGCCGCCGCACAGGGCGACCACCTTGGCCTTGACCTCCACCGCCGGCCCGAGCGCGCCGTCGGCCCGCCGCGCCCGACCGACCGCCCCGCGAACCCGGCCGCCCGACCAGTCGAGGGTCTGCACCTCGACGTCGGTGTAGAGGCGCATGCCGCCCGCGATGGCGTCGGGCAGGTAGGTGACGTGCATGCCCTGCTTGCCGTCCACCGGACAGCCGACGCCGCAGAAGCCGGAATTGGCGCAGCCGCGCACGTTTCGGCGGAGGGGGGCGGCCTCCCAGCCCAAGGCCCGGGCGCCCCGCAGCAAGGCTTGGTTGTTCTCGTTGGCTTGGCTCTCCGGCCAAGTCGAGATGTTGAGTCGGGCCTCGACGGCGTCAAAGTGGGGCGCGAGCTCGGCCTCGCCCAGGCCCTCCACCCCATGCACCCGCGCCCAATGTTCCAGCACCCGCGGCGGGGTGCGGAAGCAGGTGGTCCAGTTCACGGTGGTGGAGCCGCCCACGCCCTTGCCCTGCAAAATGGCGATGGAGACGTCATCCGTCGCCCGCGCCCCTTGCTGCTGGTAGAGCTTGACGAAGGCGTCGCCCTCGTTGAGCGTGAAGTCGCGGCGGGTGTGGTAGCCGCCGGCCTCAAGCATCACGACGTCCAGCCCCGCCTCGACGAGGCCCGCCGCCAGCACCGCGCCGCCGGCGCCGCTGCCGATGACCAGCACATCGCAGCGCTCCGAGACCGCCGCGCTCAGCTCCCGTCCACGAATGATCCGCTCGTTCATGGCTGAACCTCCGGTGGGTCGGCCGGGGCGGCGGGCGCCTCGGGCGACGGGGGCGAAGCGGGCGCCTCGGGCGAAGCGGGCGCCTCGGGCGACTGGGGCGCTTGGATCGCCGGGGCGTCGGCTTGGCCAAAGTTGGGCGCCCCCGGGTAGCCGACCATGGCCTCGGTGCGCGGGTCGGCGAAGTAGGCCGAGGCGCAGAGCCCCCGCAGCGCCTTGAAGGCCGTGCGCCGCACCGGCAGCGCGCTCTCCCGCCAGCTCAGCAGGGCCCGGCGGCGGTCGGCGAGGTCCGCCCCGGAGAAGGTGCCGATGCGGCCATCCAAGGCGAGGCCCGCGAGGGCGTTGTCGATCAACAGCAGGGCCAAAACGAGCTGGTCGGCGTCATCTTTGTCCATCCCCGCCAGGAGCTTGTCGATCTTGCTCGCCACGCCGATGGCGGCCGCGGTGGGCCAGCCGCCGCCCGAGGGGCAGACCGCCTCCGCCAGCGCCGAGAGCACGCTCCAGGTGCGCGGGCTCAGCACCAGCAGGTCCGCGGGGGCGTCGGCCTCTGTCGTGGGCCACACCGCGAGGCCGCCCGCCCCCACGCCAAAGACGGCGAGACCAGCGAGGCCCGCCTGCAAGGCGCTGCGCCGGCTGATCCCCGGGCGGGCGGAGGCAGGGGCGGAGCGGGTGGGCGGGGTCGCGCCGGGCATCGGGGCCTCCACGGGGGGCCCGAGCTGGGCCTGCCGCAGCCTACCAGAGCGAGCCGGGCGCGCCGCCGCAGCCCGGGCGGCTATGGTGCAGGGGCCCGCCGCGACCGCGGGGGCCAGGGGCACCGTTGATCCGCCGACGCCTGGACTGGATCGCGCTGGAGCGCGCCGTAAACGACGCTGTGGAGGAGGCCTTCTGGCGGGTGCAGTCGGGGCCCGCGCTGCCCGGGGCCCTAGCCGACGCCGCGCGCCAGACCTTGCGGAGCGCCGGCGTCGAAGGCGCCCAGGTCACGGTGAGCCGCAGCCAAGGCGGATTTTTGCTCGACGTGCGCCTGCCGCCGGGCCTGCCCCGCGTGCTCACGGTGCGCCTGCGCCTCGACGTGGGCTAAAGGCCCTCCCCGACGCTGCTGCCGAGAAGGGGCCCCGAAGCGTCGGCCGCCCGGCTATCGTCGGGCTCCTTGGAGAACCGATGCGCCCGCAGCCCGCAGCCTCAGCCACATCCTCAGCCCTCGGCCTCGCCCACGCCCGCGCCCACGCCCGCAGCGTCGCCAGCGGCATCGCCCGCCGCCTCGTCGGCCCGCTGGCCCTGATGGTCGGCCTCGGCGCCTGTGCCGGCGACGCCGACCCCAAGGCGGGCGGCGCCCTCGACGCGCTCAACGGCGGTGCTCAAGACAACGACGGCGACGGCTTTTTGGCCGACGAGGACTGCGACGACCAGAGCGCCGCCACCAACCCCGGCGCGGTCGAGCGCTGCGACGGCATCGACAACGACTGCGACGGTGAGGTCGATGAGGACGTCACCGACGCCTTCTACGCCGACGCCGACGGGGACGGCTTCGGTGACCCGGAGGCCCCGCTGGCCGGCTGCACGCCCCCCGAGGGCGCGGTGCCCACCGGCAACGACTGCGACGACGCCGATCCCTCCGTCTACCCGAGCGCGCCCGAGGTCTGCGACGGCGCGGACAACGACTGCGACGGCGCGGTGGACGGCGGGCTGGCCCACCTCGCCTACCCCGACGCCGACGCCGACGGCTTTGGCGACAGCGCCCGCGCCGAGACGGTCTGCGACGACACGGCGGGCTGGGTGCGCGAGGGCGGCGACTGCGACGACGACGAGGCGGCCAGCTACCCGGGCGCGCTGGAGGTCTGTGACGAGCAAGACAACGACTGCGACGGCGACATCGACGAGGACATCACCCGCCTGTTCTACGCCGACACCGACGGCGACGGCTTTGGCCGCAGCGGGATCACCACGGCCGCCTGCAGCCGACCGGCCGGCTACAGCGACAACGCCGGCGACTGCGACGATGACGCGGCCGCGGTCTTCCCCGGCGCCGACGAGCGCTGCAACGGCACCGACGACGACTGCGACGGCGAGATTGACGAGCCAGACGCCATCGACGCCGCCACCTGGATCACCGACGCCGACGGGGACGGCTTCGGCGGGGCCGGGGCCAGCCAAGCCTGCAGCGCGCCGGTGGGCACGGTGGCGGCCGGCGGCCTCACCGACTGCGACGACGCCGTCGCCGCGGTCTTCCCCGGCGCCGACGAGCGCTGCAACGGCCGAGACGACGACTGCGACGCGGTGATCGACGAGCCCGACGCCGTAGACGCCCCCACCTTCTGGCTCGACGCCGACAACGACGGCTACGGCGGCAGCCGCCTGAGCGCCCGGGCCTGCGCGGCGCCCGCCGGCTACGCCGCCCGCGGCGACGACTGTGACGATCTGGTGGCCGCCGTTCACCCCGGCGCCACCGAGGTCTGCGGCGGCGCGGACGACGACTGCGACGGCCTCATCGACGACGCCGACCCCAGCCGCAGCGGCGGCAGCGCCTGGTACACCGACGCCGACAACGACGGCTACGGCGGTCTCTCCGTCGCGGCCACCGCCTGCACCCGCCCCTCGGGCGCCGCCGCCGCGCCCGACGACTGCGACGACGCGCGGGCCGCCGCCTTCCCCGGGGCCTCGGAGCTGTGCAACGCCGCCGATGACGACTGCGACGCCCTTGTCGACGAGGGGGTCATCGGCACCGGCCTGGCCTGCGGGGCGCTCGACTGCGAGGACGTGCTGGATCTGGACCCCAGCGCCAGCTCGGGCGTGTATTGGATCGACCCCACCTTGTCGGGGACCGCCTACCAAGCCCACTGCGAGATGAGCACCGCCGGCGGCGGCTGGACGCTCATCGCCACCCAAGACTGGAGCGGCGACGTCTGGACCTCGGCCAACGTCCGGGACAGCGCGCTGATCGGCACCCTCTCCACCACCTCGGACTTCAAGGGCCGCGCCTGGAGCGACCTGCCCTTCACCGATCTCCTGTTCGAGAACGGCCTCAAGTACGCTGAATACGCCGGGGTCAACGCCGCAGGCAGCACCTACGCCGCCTGGCAGGCCGCCATCCCCCGCAACTGCGGCCACGGGACCGCCTACACCTGGGCGATGACCGCCGGCACCCTGAGCTGGACGAACCAATGTTCGACCAACCTCTACATGCACGTCCGCGACTGGGACGGCACCATCGGCTGCCCCAGCACCAGCGCCGACGACGGCGACGGCCCGGCGTGGAGCAGCGGCTTCAACAACGGGTGCCGCCTCGATGATCCGAGCCTGTCCGGCTTCTGGCGCCACGGAAACGTGACCGGCGGCGTGTGGACCACCAACGCCCC
>CANHON010000294.1 GCA_947462115.1 Deltaproteobacteria bacterium
CAGGCGCAGCGCCCGCCCCAAGACGGGCCCCAGCGCGCTACTCCAGGCGGGCCCGGAGGTCGGGGACCTTGGGGCTGGTGGTGCGGACCCGCAGGATGGTGCCGGGATCTTCCGGGGTGGCGTAGACCGTATGCCAGCCCGCGCCCAAGGTCGGGCCCACCCGATCAAAGATGTAGCGGGCGTCCTTCACGCTCAGGTTGATGCAGCCGTGGCTGGCCTCGAGGCCGAAGCCCCAGTGCCAAAAGACCCCGTGCAGCGCGTAGCGGCTGCGGAAGTGCATGACCCAAGGCACCCGCTCGACGTTGTAGGGCTCCTCGGCGTCCTCGCGGCTCTTCATGTCGCCGTGGATGGACTTGTCGTAGATCCGGTAGATCCCGAGCGGGGTCGCCCACTCTTCGCCCTCGCCGGAGGAGACCAAGGTCGCGTAGAGCAGGGTGTCGCCGCGGTGGAGGCCGAGCATCTGCTGGCTGAGGTCTACATCGACCCAGAGGTCATTCTCACCGACCATGCTCGGGCGCACCATCGGCTGCCATACCCGCACGCCGAGGTTCATGGCCTGCACGAAGCCGTCTTGGCCCGGGCCGAGGCCGTTCTGCACGCGCCACCAGCGGCCGTCTGGGGTGGCGGGGATCTCGACCACGTCCAGGGCCGAGTGGAAGGGCATGGGCTCGCCCAGCAGCGGCGACTCGGCGGCGGGCTGCTCGCGCATGCGCACGCCGTTGTAGTTGACCACCCAGGCCGGGCGCATCCCCGGCGTGATGGGCTGGGCCTCCAGATCGCGGCCGGAGAAGCGGTCCACCGGGTAGATGTAGACCTTGTCGGCCAGGGTGACGCTGCCGTCGGCCCGCCGGAGCACCGTGCCGCGGGGCGTATCGATGGCCTCGACGAAGTGGTACTTGGTCACCAGCTCCAGCTCGCTGGTGGCCGGGCCGCCGCGCTCAAAAGCCGCGAGGCTCGACCAAGAGGGCCCCGTCCAGCGCCGCCAGCGCTTGCCGTAGACGAAGGGCACGATGGCCTCGCTGTCGGCGATGGGCGCGCGGTCGTAGCTGCCCTCCTTGACGTAGGAGCGGTACTCATCCGGCAAGGGATGGTCGAAAGAGACGAGCCGCGGCTGCATCACGGGCTCGACATCGGACTCGACCGTGGTGTCGAGGCAGGTGTAGCCGCCCTCGGCCAGCCGGCCCCAGTCGCCCTTGCAGCCGCCCCCGGTGCCGCGCACGCGCTCGGCGACGAGGAAGGTCTCGCCGGTGGTGACGAGGCCGCGCATCGGCCCCTTGGCGGCCGGCCCCCGGTAGATCGGCTGGTAGCGGCGCGCGAGGTAGATCACGCCCGGGCGGTGGGTGGCGCCGGGGCTGACGTTCTCGTGGTCGGCCGTCGCGCCGCCGGTGTCGTCGGCCGGGGCCGCCGGGGCTTGCGCGTAGGCCGCGCCGACGATCGTCCAGGCCGCCGCCAGCGCGCCGGACCAGGAGCGGAGCGCGCGGAGGGCTGCCGAGGGGGCGCGCCGATGGGCCGCTTGCGAGCTGCGGGATCGCGCGACCGGTTGGGGCGCGGCCGAGGAGGTGGGGGCAGACATCGGCGGGATCGGGGCGGGAGGGGATCACGGCCCGCCCGGGCTGGCTGCAGGCCGGGCTGGTTCGCGGGCGAAGGGTCGGAAGGGCAGGCCCAATTAGCCCGACCTTGGCGCCTTCGCAGCCCCCTCTGCGGATTTTGATGCGCGGCACCGGCGGCCCGACGGCCCGACGGCCCGACGCGGCGGCCCTCAGCCGATCGTGTAGCCGCCGTCCACGGTGAAGTGCTGGCCCGTGATGTAGCTCGCGTCCGACGAGGCCAAAAAGGCGGCGAGGCCGGCCACCTCCTCGGGGCGCCCCACCCGATGAAGCGCGGCGCGGTCGGTGTAGAGGCCGGAGAGCTCCGGGCTCCCGACGATGGCCTGGGCGAACCGGGTCTCGATCAGGCCGGGCGTGATGGCGTTGACCCGGATCCCCGCCGACCCGAGCTCCACCGCCAAGGTGCGGGTCATCGACAGCAGCGCTGCTTTGGTCATGCCGTAGACCCCCTGCAGCGGGGCCGAGCCGAGGCCAAAGATGCTGCTGAGGTTGATGATGACGCCGGGCAGCTCCGCTTCGATCCGCGCCTGCCAGAAGGCCCGCGACAGCGCGAAGGGGCCCTTGACGTTCACCTCAAAGGTCTTGTCCCAGGCCGACATCTCGAGGCCGGCCATCGGCCCGAAGTAGGGGTTGGCGGCGGCGTTGTTGACCAGCACCGAGGGCAAGCCGTACCGCGCCACCACTTCGGCGAAAAAGGCCTCCAGCTCATCCACCTTGCCGAGGTTGACCGGCAGACCGAAGACCCGCCCCGGCGCCACCGCCGACAAGCGGGCCACCGCGGCCTCGACCCCCTCGGGCCGGCGGGAGGCGACGATGACCTCGGCGCCCTCGGCGGCCATGCGGGCGGCGATGGCCTCGCCGATGCCGCGGGTGCCCCCGGTGATGAGGGCGCGGTGGCCGGCCAAGCGGCCGGGGACAAGCGTCTGCTGCGACATCGGACCTCCAAAGCCCGGCGCCTATCGCGGGGCGGTCCGCCGCGGGCGCAGGGCCCAGGCCGCGGGCCCGGTGACCAGGCCCACCGACAGCAGCCAAGCGGCCACCGAGCCGAGCGGCCCGCCGAGCCAAGGCAGCAAAAAAGCGGCCAGCAGGGCATAGGCGGAGACGCTGGCCGAGCCGAGCATCATCGGCCCGACCGCGGCCCCCTGAACGGCGGCCCCTTGGCTCACCCACAGCGAGACCATCGTGGTGAGGAAGATCGCCGGGAACACCGCCGCGAGGCCCGCCACCACCGGCCCGGCCAACGACGAGGTGAGCACCGCCGCGCCGATGGCCACCGCCGCGAGGGCCGCCCGGGCCAAGAGCACCGCCGGCCGAACCGGTCGGCTGGCGCCCGGCGAATGCAGGCCGCCGCGGCAGCTCCACAGCCCGAGGCCGAGGCTGCACAGGAGCGCGAGCAGGCCGATCGCCAGGGGTGGCAGGCCCCCCGCGGCGCCGAGGCGCAGGCCCTGCAGCGCGATCAGGCCCACCACCGCCCAGACCGCGAGCGAGCTCAGGATCATGGCCGGGAGCTGCGCCGGGCCGGGCAGCGCGCCGAGCCGGCCCGGCAGCCAGCGCCAGCAGCCCAAGAACACCGCGTTGACCCACATCCCCACCGGGATGGTGGCCATCGAGGCCACAAAGTCCGCCTCGGGCTGGCCGAGCAGGCCCAGCGCGGCCGGCACGACGGTGGTGGGCGCGGTGCCGAGCACGCCGCCCAAGCGCCCGCCGAGGCGCTCAATCAGCCGGGTGACCAGCACCGCCACGAGGCCCGCCGCCAGCCCAGCGCCCGCGGCCCGTGCCCACACCTCGTCCATCGCGCCCCCTGATCCGATGCCCGGGGGCGCCTATCGCGGGGCGCGCGCCGCCCGTGATTTTCGCCGGGGCTGTACTCAACTCGGGCACACCGAGGTTGAAGTGCGGATGAAATTTTCGGAAAGTGACCGAGAATTCAGACACATTCGGGGCCGCGCCGGAGGTCAAACCGGACAGAGACGACATTGTTTCATTCGGTGACAAATGCCCGTGACACAGTCCTCTCACCAGCCAGCGCGCGAGCCCAGCCGACGGCCCTCCCCCCACGACGACCCCAACCCGACGCCGCCCCCCACCCATCGGAGTCCAAAATGCCCAGCAACGCCCCCGACCGTCCCTTTGGCCTCTCCGATCTGTTCTTGCTGTGCGTGGCCATCTGCTTCGTCATGCTGCCCTTCATCATCGTCTCGGACGGCGACGGCGGCGTGTCGGCCCGCCTCGCGGTGCTCTCCGGCATCGTGGTGCCCCCCGCGGCCCTGCTGATGCTCGCCCAGCGCCGCTTCGGCGGCCGCCCGGACCCGCTGCCCCACCTCGAGTCCAGCAGCCGGTAGCCCAGGGCTCACCGAACCTGGGTCCTGACCTCGGCCACGGCCCATTCGCCCGCTTCGGCGGGCTTTTTTGCGCGCGGCGCCTGCCCCGCCGCGCCCGCCCCTACAGCTCCGTGAAGGTCTGGCGGTTCCAGCCGAACATCGGGCCCGCGGGGGCGTGCACCTGCAAAAACACGCGCTCGGGGTCAATCCCGAGCTCGGCCTGTAGGGCCTCGCACAGGGCGGCGCTCAGGCGCGCGGCCAGCGCGGGGTCGGCGCCGATGCTCCGCAGATCGAGCAGGGCGCAGGGGCCCTGCCCGCCCAAGGTCAGGTGGCGGTCGCCCTCCACCTCCACCATCACCCAACGCTCCTCTTTCTCGAGCAGGGCGGCGAGCGTGGCGGTGAGGACCCGGCACAGCGCCGCAGGGTCGGGGAGGCTCAGGCTGGTTCGGAGCTGAAGCACGGGCATCGGGGGTCTCCGCGGCTGCAAAAAAGTCGCTCAAGCGCCGGCCGCGGGGTCCGATCTGCGGCCGGAGGGGTGCGCGCGATGTCCGATCCATGGTCCCCACAGACCGTCAACGCCGCCCGCATTGGCGTGCTTATCGCGATTGTATGCCTGGTCGTCTTCGGGGGCGCCTGATCGATCGGGGCCGCCTCCGCTACGATGCGGGCTGAGGTGACCGTGCTCCCGACCCCAAAGACCCTCCGTCGCCTGCGCCGCACCGCGCTCGCGGCCGCGCTCAACCAAGCCTTCACGCAGAGCAGCCGCCTCGCGAGCTTCATGCCGCTGGCCCGGCCCCAGCGCCACGGCGTGCGGGTGGAGCGCGACGTGGCCTGGCGCGCCCCGATGCCCACCGAGCCCGCCGGCCACCTGCTCGACCTGTGGCGCCCGGCCGAGGCCCAAGGGCCGCTGCCGGTGGTGCTCTACCTGCACGGGGGCGGCTTTCGGGGCTGCTCCAAGGATACGCACTGGCCGATCTGCATCGCCTTTGCGCGCGCCGGCTACCTCGTCGTCAACGTCAATTACCGCTTGGCGCCCGCCCACCGCTTCCCCGCCGCCGCCGCGGACGCCGCCGAGGCCTGGGCCTGGGCGGTGAACAACGTGGCCGCGCACGGCGGAGATCCCGACCGCATCGTCGTCGCCGGAGAGTCGGCCGGCGGCAACCTCGCGGCGGTGGTGGGCGTGATCACGAGCTGGCGCCGCGAGGAGCCCTGGGCCCGCGCCGCCTTCGACCTGGGCAAGCAGCCGATCGCCCTGTCGCCGGCCTGCGGCATCTTGCAGGTGAGCGACCCCCAGCGCTTCAGCCGCCGGCGGCCCATCCCCACGCTCACCCAGGACATCATCTCCAACTGCTTTCACGTCTACGTCGGCGAAGATGCCGATCCAGACGCTGATCACGGCTTGGCCGATCCCCTGCTCGTCTTCGAGCGGGCGCCCGCGCCGGACCGGCCGATCCCGCCCACCTTCTTATTGGTCGGCACCGCCGATCCCCTGCTCGACGACACCCGGCGGCTCGCCGCGGCGCTGCAGACCCGCGGCACCCCGCACGAGCTCAAGGTATACCCCGGCATGGAGCATGCTTTTCACGCATGGGTCATCCGGGCGCAGGCGGCCCAGTGCTGGGCCGATCAGCTCGCCTTCTTGGCGCCCATCACCGGCGCCGTCGATCGCCAGCAGGCCGCCGCCGCCCGCTGATCACAGCCCCGCGCCGCCCAGCCAGAGCCAAGCCCCGCCGGCGTCCGTGCCGGTGGCGTCGGCCTTGCTGCCGCCGATGAGCACGTCGTCCACGCCGTCGCCGTCGGTGTCGCCGAGGCCCGCCACCGCGCTGCCGGCCCCCGCGTCCGTCGCGTCGCCCAGCCAGCGCAGGTAGAGGCTGCGGGCCCCCAAGGTGCCGGAGGGCACCGGGCCGAGCACCAGGTAGGCCGCGCCCGCGTTGACCGCCGCCGCGTCATCCCCGTCGGCCCCGATGAGCAGATCAGTGTCGCCATCGCCGTTCACGTCGCCGGCGAAGGAGACGCTGCGACCGAAGTAGTCGAGCCCAGCCTCGCCGAGCAGCTTGGTGTCGGCCAAGGACAGGCTGCGGGTGCCGCTGAGGGTGTGGGTCCAGAGGTAAGCCGCGCCGCTGCCCGCCGAGACCGTGTCGTCCCCCACCG
>CANHON010000295.1 GCA_947462115.1 Deltaproteobacteria bacterium
AGCACCGCGACGGTCAACCTCCTGAGCGCCACCATCACCAAGAGCATCGAGCTCAAGGCGACCCTGGTGAAGGGCACCATCTACGTGTCGGCGCCGGAGGGGGCGACCATCAAGATGGACGGCGTCGTGATCGGCGTCGGCCGCGCCACCGTCACCGTCACCGAGGGCAGCCACAGCTTCGAAGTGGTGAACCCCGACGGAACCACCCGGTCGAAGACCCAAAACATCCGCTTCAACGCAGAGGGCCGGGCCGTGAGCGTCGCGCTCTGAGCCCCGCTGGGCCGACCGCGGCGCGCTTGCGGCGAACGGCGACTGGGCATATGGCCGACGGCGCCCCTGGAGAACAACCCCTTGGCCACACGCCCCCGCGCCGCCGCGAGCCCCAAGCCGAGCCCTGCCCGTCGTCGATCGGCGGGCTTGACGCTCGCCGCGGCCGCTCCGGGCCAAGCCCGCGCGCGCGTCGAGGCCATCACGCTCGACCACCAGCAAGCGATGGAGGGTCCGCTGGGCGCCGGGCGCGGGCTGAGCTGGACAGCGCTCCGCGGCGCCGGTCCGGCCTTGGCCGCGGCCCGCGAGCAGGTGCACGCCGCCCACGCTGAAGGCGCCACGCCCCTGCTGGTGCAGCTCGGCGCCGACCGGGCCGCGGCCGCCCTGGCCCTGGCCGAGCGATGGCACCAGGATCACGACCGCATCGTTGTTTTCGGCGAGGCGAGCGGCGTTGCGGCCCTGACGATCTCGTCCGGGGACACGCCCAGCGAGCGGCTGCGGTGGGCCAGCGGCCCGAGCACCGCGGCGCTGCGCGCGGGGCTGGTCGGGGCAGATCGCCCGTTGATCCTGCTGGTCGGCACGGCAGAGTGGGTGGGGTGGTCGGCCCAAGCGGCGGCCCCCGGCGCACCGGTGCACGCCCTGAGCCCGGCGGAGGACGGCGTCTTCGCCCCCTGGTCGCTGGAGTCCTTGGCCTTGGGCGCCTGGAGCGGGGCGGACCCCGCGGCGGCCGTCGAGGCCTGCAGCGCGGCCTACGCCCGCGGCCGCGCGCTCCACACCGACATCGCGCGGCGGATCGCCGGCTTGTCGGCCCAGTTTGACGCCCGCCTCAGCCTCGGCCGGCTCGACTTGTGCGCCATGTCTGAGCTGGGCGCCCGCGTCGCCGCGGTGGGCGCGCAGGCCTGGGCCGCCGTGGTCTGCAAGGCCCAGGTCTCAGGGGCGATGCGTCAGCCCGGCGCCGACGCGCCCCGCACGCGCCGCTTGGGCGACGAGGGCGATCTGCAGCGGCTGTTTGAGGGCCCGGCCGACGCCTGGACCCTGCTGTTGGAGGAGCTGTCGGCGATCCACGGCCCCGGCCTCGCCCCGCTGGCCGACGCCGAGGCGGCCCTGGCGACCGGGCAGGGCCGGGCTTGGACCCGCCTGCGCTTCGCCGAGGGTGATCCCGCGGTCGCGCTCGCGATCACGCTGATTTTACTGGAGGCCGCCCTCACGGTGGCCATGCTGCGGCGGGCCTCGCCCCTCGAGATGCCCACCGCCGACCGCTTTAGGGAGGGGCTCTCGCTCGGCCCGCACCCCGCCTTGGACGCCGGGGCCCACGCGCCCCAGGAGAGCTGAAGTGTCCGACCCGACCAAGCCCACCCCGGCCACCGACGCGCCCCGCCCGGCGGGCAGCCCCGGGGCCCCCGTGCCCGACCTCGGCGATGACGACGTCATCCAGGAGGATCTCCTCTTCAAGGCCCGCATGGCCGTGGCCAACCTCGTGCTCGGCTATTGGCGGCACGCCCTGGGCGTCGCGCTGCTGTTCCTGGCCGCGACCTTCATCTACGGGCAGGTCACCGAGCACCGCCGCGACAGCCAGCGCGAGCAGCACGCGGCCATCGAGCGGGTCTTTGACCAGCTTGGGCGCAAGATCAAAGAGGTGGGCGCCACCGATCCCGCCGCCGCCGACGCGGCCGCCGCCGAGGCCGCCAAGACCCTCGAGGGCGTGCTGGCCGACACCGACGGCGTAGCCGAGGCCTATGGCTGGATGCGCCTCGCCCAGATCAAGGACTCCATCAAGGACACCGAGGGCGCCGCCGCCGCGTGGGAGCGGGCCGCCAAGGCCGCCGGCGGGGGGCCGCTCGGGCTCAGCGCCACGCTGCGCAGCGCCCAAGCCCTCCAGAAGAAGGGCGAGATTGACGCGGCTGTGCAGATGCTCAAGCCCTACGCCCAGAGCCAGGCGCCCTATGAGGCCGAGGAGGCGCTGTTCGCGACGGCCAACCTCTACATCGCCGCCGCGCGCGGGGCCGAGGCCCGGAGCACCTACGACCAGATCAAGCTGCGCTTCCCCAGCGCCGACCGGCTGGAGGCGCTCGAGCGCGCCCTCCCCGGGACCGAAGGGTGAGCCGCCGCGCGCACAGGGCCTGGGCCCCCGCGGTGCTCGGCCTCCTGTGGCTCGGCGGCGTGCTCCGCTCGGCTCCTGCCGCGGCCGCCGCCGAAGAGGCGCCCTTCGCCGGCCAGTTTGACGCGGCCCCGGCGCTGCTCTGGTCGGTGCGCCTGCCCGGCCCGGCCTTCCCTTCGGCGGTGCACACCGAGCTCGGCGGCCCGGCGCTGCACGGGCGCTACATCTACGTGGGCTCGGCGGCGGCGGACGCGCTGTTCATCCTGGAGCGCCACAGCGGCCGGATGGTCCGGCGCATCGAGACGGGGGCGCCGGTGCAAGCCCAGCCCCTTATTCACGATGGCCGGCTGATCTTCGCCGACACCAGCGGCGCGGTCTACGCCTTCTCCCTCCAGCCCGACGGCGAGGGCGGCGTGGCGAAGGCCGCCGCGTGGACCCGCCAAGGCACCGCGCCCGTGCTCTCTCGGGTCACCGTGCACGGGGACACCGTCTTCTTGAGCGCCGTGGACGATGTTGTGGTCGCGCTGAGCCTGCAGAGCGGCGAGCTCAAGTGGCGGCACGCCCAGCGCAGCGACGGCACCCGCGCCTCCCGCTTGAAGCTCTACGGCGCCGCGGCGCCGGCGGTGGCGAGCGGGGCCCAGGGCGGGGCGGAGGTCGTCGTCGGCTTCTCGGACGGGACCCTCGCGGGCCTGGACGGCGAGACCGGGGTGGTGCGCTGGCAGCGCCGCATCGGCGAGGGCCAGTACCCCGATATCATCGGCGGGGCCGCGATCCTCGGCGATGACGTGCTCGTGGCCGGCTACTCCGAGCCCCTGGTGGCCATGCACCGCGGCAGCCGAAACGTGCGCTGGCGACTCGACCACGGCGGCGCCTTCCCGCCAGTGGTCGGGGGCGGCAGCGGGGCCGCACCCAACCTGTCGGACAGCAGCGGCGCCGATCGCTACGTCTTTCACGGCGGCTCCGACGGCATGGTGCGCTGCGTAGACGGCCGCACCGGGGCCCTCATCTGGACCTGGGACAGCGGGACCCGCAGCTCGATGGGCCAGCCGGTGCCGACCCCGGCGGGCCTCCTGGTCGCCGCGGCGGCCGGGACCATCAGCCTGATCGACGCCGCCGACGGGCAGAAGCTGTGGAGCTGGCTGCCAGAGTTCTTGCCCTCGGGCTTCACCGGCGCCATCGCGGTGGAGGGCCGCCAAGCCGTGGCGGTCACCAACGCCGGGAACATCGTCAGCTTCGTTGTTCCCAAGGAGCAGCCGGCGTGGGCAGCCGGGGACGGCGTCTTTGACCGGGTCGAGGGGATGGACGTGGCCCGGCCCGCCCCGCGCCGGACGCCGCCGCCGGGTCAGCGGCGCTGAGCCCCCGCCCGGGCGGCCGCCGCCGCCCCCCCCGCACAGCCCTGCCGACCCGGAGCGCCCATGTCTGACGCCGATGACGCCCGCCCGCCGCGCGGACGCGAGGCCCGCCTTCGGGGCTTCGCACGCCGATTGTTCCGAGAGATGGAGGGGGCTGAGGAGCCGCCGGAGCCCGAGGCCCCCAGCGCCAAGCGCCCGCCGCCGGAGGAGGAGCCCCACGAGGGCCACCGCGCCGAGGCCTGGGCCATGCTCAGCGCCCTGCTGGAGACCGGCGACAAGGCCAAGACCGAGATCGTGCGCCTCGTCGCGCGCGAGGTCCGGAGCTACCTCGAGGCCCTGGAGCTGCACAAGGACCTCCACCACCTCGTGACCAACTACTCCCTGGAGGTGCACGCGAGCCTGCACCTCAAGCCGCTGCGGGAGGACACCGCCGCCCCGCCGAGCACCGTGGGCGTGGGCCTGGCCCGCCGAACGGAGGCGCCGGCCACCGACCGCTCCGGGCCTGCCGAGGCGCCGCCGCCCAGCCCCGAGCGCAAGGCCTAAGGGGAGGGGCTCAGGGCGCCGGCTCCACCGTGCTCTGGCGGACCCGCACCAGAATGCCCTCTTCGCGGAGCAATCGGCGCAATTCAACCTTGTCTATCTCTTTGAGGTTGTGCAGCACCGCCTCCAGATCGCCGGTGCTGCGCTCCACCTTGCCGATCAACCGCCGGCCGTCCGCCACCGCCACCCGGGTCTCGTCCACCAGCAGCTCGACCTTCTCGGCGGTCTTGGGGAGGCCCTTGCTGGCCTCGTCGAGCCGGGTGATGGCCTCGTCCGCCCGGCGGAGCACCGGCCGCAGCTCGCGCGAGACCTCTCGCACCTCTCGCAAGGTCGCCTGCGCCTCCTGGCTGAGCGGACCGAGCTCGCGGCTGGCGACCGCGAGGTTGTGCACGGCCTCTTCGCTGTCCTTGAGGATGCGGTTGAGGCGCTCGGGATCGTCCGCCGTGGCGCGGCTCACGGCCTGGATGGTGGCGTTGAGCGCCTCGGTGTCGAGGCCGGCGACCACCGGGCCGAGCGCGTTGACCAGCTGGTCGATCTCGGTCTGGGGCAGGCTCTCCGCGACCACGTCGCCGGCGACCAGGGGGGCGGCCTCCGAAGAGCGCGGCTCGAAGGCGAGGTACTTCTCACCGAGCACCGATCGGGCGCGGACCTGCGCCACCGCGTCCCGGCGCAAGCCGGCCGCCGTGTCGATCTGCACGATGACCAGCGCCTTGTCGCCCTCGATGCCGAGCTTGCTGATCTCCCCGACGTCCACCCCCGCGACCTTGACCGCGGCGCCCTCCGACAGCCCCGCGGCGTCCGACAGCAGCACGCGCACCCCGATCCGGCGCTGGCCGCGGCCGGCGAGCGCGCCGACCTGCAGCGACATGAAGGCCAACAGGACGAGCGCGCCCGCGAGGAGCAGTCCGACGCCGAGCTCATGTTTGCGAGAGCGAGCCATGGAGCGAGCTATCCGATGTGGGGGAGGTGAGGGAGGCCCGAACCGCCAGCGCCGGGCAGGACGAGGTTTCGCTGAAAAAACGCGCGAAGCACCGGATGTTCGCCGCGGAGCACGCGCTCGGTCGGCCCCCAAGCGATGAGCTTGCCCTGGTAGAGCATGGCGATGTAGTCCGCCACCCGGACCGCGCCGACGATGTCGTGGGTGATCACGACGAAGGTGACGCCCAGCGCGGCCTTCATGTCGCAGATGAGCTGGTCGATCGCGTCGGAGGTGATGGGGTCGAGGCCGGAGTTGGGCTCGTCAAACAGCACGATCTCCGGCTCCATGATGATCGCCCGCGCAAGGCCGACGCGCTTACGCTGGCCGCCGCTGAGGCTGGCGGTCGCCCGGTCGTAGATGCCGGGGAGGCCCACCAGCGCGAGCTTCTCGTTCACCTTGGCGCGGCGCTCCTCCTCTGACATGCGCGGCGCGTGGTGCAGGAGCGGGAAGGCGACGTTGTCGCCCACAGAGTAGGAGTCGAACAGGGCCCCATCTTGGAACAACATGCCGATGCGACGCCGAGCGGCGTAGAGGTCCGGCTCCGGGGCGCGGGCCATGTCGGTGCCAAAGCACAGCACCTCGCCTTCGTCCGGCCGGATGAGGCCAACGATGTGCTTGAGCATCACGCTTTTTCCCGTGCCGCTCGGGCCGATGATGGCGGTGGTGCGCCCCTCGGGGATGTCAAAGCTCACGCCGTCCAAGACCACCTGCGCGCCGAAGCGCTTGTGCAGGCCCCGGATGCGGATCAGCGGCGGCGGCGGCTCGGCCTCGGCCGGAGCGACGTGCAGCACGCCAAGCTCGCGGTCCTCAGCGCCCATGGGTGCGCCGCTCGGGGCCATC
>CANHON010000296.1 GCA_947462115.1 Deltaproteobacteria bacterium
CCGCTCGGGGGTGCCCGACGACAGCGCCCAGGTGCTGGCCGCCCGCGACCGGCTGGCCGAGGACCCCGACGATCCCGTCGCCCGGCGGGTCTTGGCGGGGGCGGCCTACAACAGCGACAACTTCGACCAAGCCGTCGAGCACTACACCTGGATCGTGCAGCGCTGGCCGGCCGACCGCGACGCCCTGCTGCGCCTCGGCTGGTCCTGGCAGCGGGCGGGTCGCCACCGCGCCGAGATCACTGTCTACAAGCAGATCTTGCGCATGGAGCCCACCAACTGCGCGGCGCTGGCCGGGCTCGCGGTGGCCCAGGCCCGGCTCAACCAGCTCGACGCCGCCGCCCAGAGCGTCGAGGAGCTCGTAGCCCTCGCGCCCGACGCCCCCGCCACCGCGCTGGCCCTCGCCAAGGTGGACGCCCTCCGCGGCCGCCACGAAGAGAGCCTGGAGACGCTGGAGCGGGCCCTCGCCGGGCGCGCCGGCCTCTCGGCGGAGATGCAAGTGGACCTTCGGCGAGATCTGGCGCTCGATCCGGCTTTTGCGCCCTTCCGGGGGGACCGGCGCCTCATCAGCCTGCTGCACCGCCAGCTCGGCGCGGCCTCGCCCCGGCTGCTCGGCGGCTGAGCCCGGTCCGCCTGGGCGCGATAGCCGGGGGCTTCGGGCGGCGGTGGCGGTCCGGCGGAGGCGGCATGGGCGAGGGGTCGGGCGCGCAAGACCAGCGGCGTCGTGTGGGGGTCTACGCGGGCTCCTTCGATCCGATGACCAACGGGCACGTGGACATCCTCAGCCGCGGCGCGGGCCTGTTCGACGAGCTCATCGTCGCCATCGGGCACAACCCGGCCAAGCGCGGCCTGCTCAGCCTCGACCAGCGCCTCGAGGTGCTCCGCTCGGTGGCCGCGGGGCTCCCCAACGTCCGGGTTGACGTGTTTGAGGGTCTTTTGGTGGACTATTGCCGGCGGGTGGGCGCGCTCGCGATCCTCCGCGGCCTCCGCACCGTCACGGACTTTGAGTTCGAGTTCAAGATCGGGCTCGCCAACCGGGACATGGCGCCCGAGGTCGAGACGGTGTTCTTGTTCACCGACCCGAACTTGCTGTTCGTCAGCAGCTCGCTGGTGCGGGAGATCGCGAGCCATGGCGGGGAGGTGCGCCGCTACGTGCCGCAGGCCGCCCACGCGCCCCTGCTCCGCGCGCTCGGGCGAGCCGAGGGCTGAAGAGCCTGCGCGCGTCCTTCAGGCGGCCGCCGTGGGGGCGGGCAGCAGCGCGGTGATGTCGATGACGGGCGGCGCCGGCACCGGACGGGGCGCGGCCGGTCGGAGGGCGCAGGTGGTCTCGTGGAGCCGCGCGGGCGCACAGCCGAGCTCGCGCAGGGCCCCGCGCCAAGCCTGCCCCCAGGCGCGGCCCCACGCCTGGTGCCCGAGCTTCGGGCCGAGCAGCCCGAGGCCCTCGGGGTCCAGCTGCTCCGCGCGCTCCTTATGGGTGGCGCGGTGAATGGCCGGCAGGGCCGCTGCAATTGGCGGCGACATGGGGAGGTCGATGACGAGCACGCTGTGCAGGACGGTGTTCTCGCCGGTCTCCCAGAGCAGGGCATAGCGGCTCATGTGTACTCCAAGGGCGCCAGGGGATAGCCCTGTTGGGCTTGGGCGGGGGCGGCGCTGTCCAGTCACCCCTTGATGCGTGGCCTGGGCCGTCGTCCCTGTGATGGCTTTTCTGCGCCGAACGAAAATGGGCGCGCCGCTCCTCCCGCCGCTCCTCCCGCCGCTCCTGTCCTCTGCCCCTGGGTGCTTCAATGTGCGGAATTATCGCCTACGCTGGGCCGCGCTCGGCCGTCAACCTGTTGATTGATGGCCTGCACCGCCTGGAGTACCGCGGCTATGACTCCGCGGGCCTCGCGGTCCAGGGCAGCCGGGGGGAGCTCCAGGTCGAGAAGCGGGTAGGGCGCGTCATTGAGCTCGAGCGCGCCATCGGCCCGGAGATCAAGGGCACCACCGGCATCGCCCACACCCGCTGGGCCACCCACGGCGGCGTCACCCGCGAGAATTGCCACCCGCACCTCGACTCGCTCCAGCGCATCGCGGTGGTGCACAACGGCATCATTGAGAACATGGGCCCGCTCAAGGCCCGGCTGCTCAGCGAAGGGGTGCGCTTCCGCTCCGAGACCGACACTGAGGTCATCGTCCACCTGATCGCCCACTTCTACGACGGCATGGGCGCGCTCGGCGACAGCGTGTCGCCCGACGTCGCCGGCGATCCCGTCGTGGCGCTCCGCTCGGCCCTCGCGCGCCTGCGGGGCACCTGGGGCCTCGCCGTGCTGTTCGCCGACCACCCCGGCGTGGTCTTCGCGGCCCGCAACGGCTCGCCCCTCGTGGTCGGCCTGGGCGACGGCGAGACCTTCCTCGCCAGCGATCCCCACGCGCTGACCCCGCACACCCGTCGGGTCGTCTTCCTCCAAGACGGCGAGCTGGCGCGCATTGACAGCGCGGGCGTCCAGACCTTCCGCATCGACGGCGTCACGAGCAAGCACAAGGTCGACACCCTCGCCGAGGAGTGGGGCGACTCCGAGCTCGGCGAGTTCCCGCACTACATGCTCAAGGAGATCCACGACCAGCCCGAGGCCCTGCGCCAGTGCCTGGGTGGGCGCCTGGTGCCCGAGGACGGCACGGCGCGCCTCGGGGGCCTGGACCTCGGCCCCCGCGAGCTCGTGAAGCTGCCCCACGTCGCGCTCATGGGCTGCGGCACCGCCTACCACGCCTGTTTGGTCGGGGCGGGCGCCATCGAGGCCCTGGCCCGCATCCCGGCGCGGGCGGAGATCGCCAGCGAGCACCGCAACCGCAACCCGGTCATCGACCCCGAAGCCCTGTACTTCGCCGTGAGCCAGTCGGGCGAGACCGCCGACACCCACGGCGCGGTCAAGGAGGTCCAGGTCAAGGGCGGGCAGGTGATGGGCGTGGTCAACGTGGTGGGCAGCTCCATCGCCCGCGCCTGCGGTCGGGGCGTCTACATCCACAGCGGCCCCGAGATGGCTGTGGCGTCCACCAAGGCGTTCTCGAACATGGTGGCGGCGCTGCTGCTGTTCGCGCTGCAGCTCGGCCGGGCCCGCGCCATGTCGCCGCACGCCGGCAAAGAGCTGGCCCTGGCGCTCCAGGACGTGCCGAACCGGGTCGCGCGCTACCTCGCGCAGCCGGGGCCCATCGAGGAGATGGTCCGGGCGGTGGTCGGGGCCAAGATGGTGCTGTTCCTCGGCCGTGGCGGCTCCGCGGCGGTGGCGGCGGAGGGCGCGCTCAAGCTGATGGAGGTCGCCTACATCCCCTGCGTGGCCTACCCCTCCGGCGAGATGAAGCATGGCCCCATCGCTCTTTTGGAGAAGGGGAGCCCCGTCGTCGTCATCGCGCCCGACGACGAGCTCAAGGACAAGACCCTGAGCAACCTGCAGGAGTGCCGGGCCCGCGGCGCCCGGGTGCTGCTCATCCACACCGAGGGCGACCTGGAGGCCGCGGCGCTCGCCGACGTGGCCATCGCCGTGCCGCGCTGCCACCCGCTGCTGAGCCCGCTGCTGACGGTGCTCCCGCTGCAGCTGTTGGCCTACCGCGCCGGCCTCGCCCTGGGCCGCGACATCGACCGCCCGCGCAACCTCGCGAAGTCCGTCACGGTGGAGTGAGGGGCTGCGGGCTCAGCGCGCGAAGATGGCGTCCAGTACGTCGTTCGAAGCGCCCGGGCCCCGCGGCTCCTGCAGGGTGAGGAGCAGGCCGCTGCCCGTCCACCGCAGCGACCGCTCGGCGCCCGCCGCGGCGCCTCCCCACGGTGCCTCGTCCAAGAAGCGCTCAGGCTCGCCATGCTCGTCGAGATCACCGGTGGGCCACAGGCGAAGCACCGCCCGGTCGCACAGCAGGTGAACGGCGCCGCCCTGCGCCCGGGCGTCGAGGGCGGCGCCAGCCGACCGGGGCAGGCGGAGGGGCGGGCGGAGCGCGCCGTCCTCGCTCACCAAAATGACCCCCTGCTCGGTGATCAGCACGAAGCCCTCGCCGAGGGGCGCGGCGGCGAGCACCTGCTCGGGATCGAGCCCCGGCGGCGGACCGAAGGGCAGGGCCCAGCGGTGCGCGGCGGTGGCGATGGACCAGGCGAGGCCGCCGGGACCGAGCAGCAGCGCGGCGCCCTGGGCGGGCGGGGCGGCGGTGAAGCCCAGCGCGAAGGCCGGCCCGCCGGGCGGGCGCAGGCTGCCGTCGGTGGGATCCCAGGCCACCGCCTCGGGGCGCCAGCCGGCCGGCCGCAGCGGCCCCGGCCAGCGGGCGCAGGGCTCGCCGGTGCGCAGGATGACCTCCAGCAGGCTGTCTTCGTCGCGGATGAGCAGCCGGTCGCCGCCGGGGGAGAAGCGCAGCTCGCCGAGATCGACGCCGTCGGGCAAGGCGACCAGCGCGCCCTCGGGCGAGGCCCCGAGCGCTTGGCCGTCGAGGAGGAGCACCAGGGCGCCGCGCGGGCCGACCTCGATGCGCTCGGGCTGGGTCGGGAGCTGGCTGAGCGCCCGGGTGGGCCCGCCGACGGCCCGCCGGCACAGGAGGCCCTCGGAGGACCAGGTGTGGCCGCCGCCGCAGGGCCAGGCGAGCAGCGCGCCCTCCAGCGCGCACTCCGGCAGGCTGGGGACGGCGCCCATCGCCAAGCGGCGGGCCCGGAAGGCCCCGGGCGCGATCACCTCGGCCGCGCTGGCGCTGAGCGACCCATGGGGACGGGGGATGCCGATGGCCTGCGGGATGGCCTGCTGGACGCCATCTTCGTCGATGCGCAGGGCCGTGTCGCCGGCGTCGGCCAGCCAGTAGAGGGCGCGGTCCGCCCGGAGCAAGCGGCCCGGGGGCAGCCCGCCGACGAGGCCGCCGCGGCCGTCGCCGCCCCAGCCCCACAGGTAGCCGAGCCGCGGACCTTCGAGCCACGCCACGCCGAGGGCATCGACCAGCACGGTGTCGACGGCGCCCGGCGCGAGCAAGCGGGCCGCGCTGCCGAAGGGGAGGTGTGGCCTCATCGGGCCGCCCCGCCGACCGCGGCGATGGTCCCGTCCGCCAGCCCGACGATGACCAGCTCGCCGACCACCACCGGGCCGGCGGTGATGGAGGCGCCGAGCTGCAGGCTCCAGGACTCTCCGCCATCATCGGGGTCGAAGCGGTGCAGTCGGCCGTCCGCGTTGCCGACGTAGGCCCCAAAACCGGCGAGCACCACCCCGGTGCTCAGGGCGCCGTCCACCGGCGCGGTCCACCGCAGGTCGCCGTCCTCGGGATCAACGCCGACCAGGCCGCCGCTGTCGAGGGGCACCAAAAGCAGCTCGCCGAAGGCCATCCCGCGAACCGGGCTGCCGTCGAGGGGGGTGCGCCAGCGCTCGAGGCCGGTGTCGGGGCTCAGGGCCATCACCCCGGCCGAGCGGCCGTCCTTGGGGGCGTAGCTGGTGAACACCGAAGCTTCGGTGAGGATGGGCGGCGTGCTGGCGGGGCCGGGCAGCACCGCCCGCCACCGAACCCGGTCGGCCTGGCCGGAGATGAGCTCGGCCGCGGCGGTGGGAAAGACGTAGGTGAAGCCATCCGATGCCGGCGCCTGGCTGACAGAGTCGCTGGCCTGCACCCGCCAGCCGCTGAGCCCGCGGACGTCGCCGGCGTCGGTGGCCCAGCTCTGCCCGCCGTCGATGGGGAAGGTGCGCCCGACCAGCGCGCCGCCGGCGGCGAGCTCCTGGACGATGAGGCCGGTGTCGCGGGCGAGCCCGATGAGCGCGCCGTTCGGACCGGGCACCAGCAGCCGATCGCCGTCGATGGACGGGGCCCCGGTCGCCGAGACCGCGCTGCGCCAGAGCTCCACGCCCGCGGCGCTAAAGGCGTGGACCCGCCCGGCGCAGACCGCGAAGATCACGGTGCCGTCCGTGACCAGCTCGGCGGTCACCGGCGCGTCCAGGCGCACCGACCAGCGCACGCTCGGCGCACCGCTGGGGCCGTTGGCGGCAAAACGGCGCCACTGGGCGGGCTCTGGCGGGATGGCCTGGTTGGCGGGGCGGGCGCGGGCGGCGGGCGCGGCGAGCTCGGCGCTGGGCGGGGCG
>CANHON010000297.1 GCA_947462115.1 Deltaproteobacteria bacterium
GCGGTGAAGCGCTCGGACATCTCCGTGCAAGAGTCCGCCCAGCTCGTGACCATGTTCCAGCGCGGCCTCGAGGGCTACACCTACCTCGAGTAGGTCGCCCGGCGGCGCCTGCTCAGCCGAAGGCCCGGAGCAGCGCCGCCGCGCCCATCATCGCGAAGATGACCGCCGTCGTCAGGCGCAGCGCCCGGGGTGGGAGGCGGGACAGCACCAAGCTGCCCGCCAGCACGCCGATGGCCGAGGTGATCGACAAGCCCAAGGTCGCGCCCAACCACACCGCGAGGGGGTCCCCCACCGCGCTGCGGGCCCCCACGGCGAGCCAGGTCTTGTCGCCGAGCTCCGCGACCACCAAGGTGGTGAATGCCACCCAAAAAATCGCGCGGAACGTCAACTTCGCAGGGTCACTGAGCGCATCGGCCTGCTCGGGACCATCGTTGCGGGCCCGCCACGCCTGCGCCGCGAAGGTGAAGAACAAGGCCGCCGCGACCGCCGCCAACAGCCAGCCCGGCAAAAAGGCGCCCAGCGCGCCGCCGAGCAGCACCGCGAGCCCGTCGAGCAAGAAAAAGGCCACCACCGCGCCCACCAGCACGGGTCCTGGCCGCGTGCGACTGCCGAGCACCATGCACGCGAGCTGGCTGCGATCGCCCAGCTCGGCGAGCATCACCATCACCAGCGACTCCGAGAACGCGCTCCAGCTCATCCGCCACCCCAAGGGCGGCGCTCTTGACCCGGCGGAGCGGTGCGGGCAAGCGTCCAGTCGCCGTCGGACGCACAGCCCCTCGCGACCACCCCCACCGAGGGGGCGCAGAATTCAGCCCAAGGCCTCGCGACCAGCGGCACGGCAGGCTACCCTCCGCCGAACTTGAGGAGACCACCACGATGTTCCTGACCCAGATCACCGCCCTTCGCCATCTCAGCCCCATCCTCGCGCTCGGCCTCAGCCTCGCCGCCTGCGGCGACAAAGAGAGCGCCGACACCGCCTCCACCGATGGCACCACGGACGACGGCGGCGCCGATGACAGCAGCGCTGACGGCGGCGCCGATGACAGCAGCGCCGATGGCGGCAGCGGGGACGGCGCGGCCGACGACGGCGCGGCGGACGGGGGAGACGGCGCGGCCGATGACGGCGGCACCGACACTGGCGCCGCGGACGGCGGTACCGACGGGGCCGCGGATGACGGTGGCACCGACGGGGCCGCCGATGACGGCGGGACCGACGGCGGGACCACCACCGGCGGGGACGCCGTGCGCGGTGAGGGCCTCTACAGCGCCTGCTCCGGCTGCCACGGCGCCGACGGCGACAGCGGCTACGCGCCTGACCTCAGCGCCCGCGTGCCCTCCATGACCGAAGCGGCGATCATCGCCGTGGTGCAGAGCGGCCGGGGCGGCATGCCGTCGATCTACGCCGACGCGACGGACGCCGCGGACGTAACGGCCTACGTGATCGCCACCTGGGGCCGATGACCCTTCGCTGAGCCCCCCGCCGCCCCGCGCGGCACCCATAGACCCGAGGAGACACCATGAAGATCATGAACCTGCGCTTGGCGCTCACGATGGCTGCGGCGCTCACGCTCGCCGCCTGCACCGGCAAGTCGGACGACAGCGGCGACACCTCTGGCGCTGACGGCACCACCGACGGCACCGCCGACGGCACCACCGACGGCACCACCGATGGCACCACCGACGGCACGGCCGACGGCGCCACCGACGGCACCGACGGCGGGACGGGCGGGGACGCTGCCCGCGGCGAAGGCCTCTACAGCGCGTGCGCCGGCTGCCACGGCGCCGACGGCAGCGGCGTGTCGGCCCCCCCGCTCACCGCGGTTGTGCCCGGCCTGAGCGAGAGCGAGCTCGTGGACGTCATTCAGAATGGCAAGGGCAGCATGCCGCCCATCTACGCCGACGCCACCGACGCCGCCGACGTCGCGGCCTACGTCCTGGCGACCTGGGGCGGCTGAAGTCCGCTCCGTCGGGCGCCCCCCCGGGGCGCTCGGCCTTGGCCGCTGAGGGCTGACCTTCCGCTTCGAGGCGCGCGTGACCACCGCCCCGGCCCGCGGCGCTGCTTGGCGCAGCCTCATCGCCCTCTACTTCGGCCTCGCGGTGGTGTTGACCGCGGCCCATGGCTACGCCGTCAACTACGGTCCGAACCAGAAGCTCCGCCAGGAGCGCCATGAGCGCTTGGCGAGAGGCGGAGGCGAGGCACCCTGGGCCTACCGGGTGCTGAGCCCCGCCGTCTCCCGCGCGACCGGGGCGGCGCTGGCGCCCGCGCTCTCCCGGCCCGAAGACCGCCGCGAGGTGGGCTACCTGCTGCAGCGCTTTGGCTTCACCTTGGCGTTCTTCTTGATGTTTCACCGCATCATTGAAGTGTGGCTGCCGTCTGCGTGGGCCCTGGCGGGGGTAGCGATCGCCGCCGCTCTGCACGGCCCTGCGTCCAGCCACTACTGGTTTCAGCCCGACAGCCCGGGCGACCTCGCGCTGTGGGCCGCCGCGGCCCTGCTCAGCCTGCGCGGACGAGGCCTCTGGATCGCGCCGCTGATCGCGCTCGGGGCGCTGAACCGCGAGACGGCGGTCTTCGCCGCGCCGATCCACCTCGCCCTGGTCTGGGGCACGGAGCCCCGCGCCCGCAGCCTCGGCCGCACCGCCGCCCTGCTCGCCTGCTGGGCCCTCCCGACCCTGGCCCTCCGCGCGTGGATCCAGCCCTCCGGCTGGGCCGGCGGACAGGGCTGGAGCGGCGCCCTCCAAGAGAACCTCGGCCACACGGAGTGGTGGCTCTACGCGCTGAGCTTCGGCGGCGCCTGGCTGTGGCTGCCGCTCCGCGCCCTCCCCGCCTTGCCGCCGCCTCTCAAGCGGTTGATCTTCGCCCTAATACCTTACCTCGGCTTGGTGCTGGTCTTCGGGCGGCTGCGGGAGCTGCGCCTGCTGTTGCCGCTGACCCTGGCCTTCGTCCCGGCCGCGCTCTGGACCCTGCGCGCCCAGCTGGAGGGCGAGGGCACCGCGGTGGCGCGTCCCTGAGGGCCCGGCGGAGGCCCGGCCCCCGCGATAGGCGAGGCCCGCGCCACGGCCACACGATCCGGCCCACTGTCCGCGCGCACCGAAGGCGAGAAGATGGCCCCGCCCCGCGAAACCGATCTATACAACCCGATCAAGCGCTTGCTGGAGGCACAGGGCTATACCGTCAAGGCCGAGATCGGGGCCGCGGATCTCATGGCGGTGCGCGGGGAGGAGCCGCCGGTCATCGTCGAGCTCAAGACGGGCTTCTCGCTGACGCTGCTCCAGCAGGGGGTCGAGCGCCTCACGGTCACCGAGGCCGTCTACGTGGCCGTCCCCAAGCCGGCCGGCCGGGCCAACCAATCGAGCTTCTCCGCCAACCGAGTGATCTGCCGCCGGCTCGGCCTCGGCCTCATCACGGTGCGCCTCGAGGACGGCCTCGTGGAGGTGCACCACGACCCCGGCCCCTACGCCCCGCGCATCTCCAAGCCCCGGCGGGCGCGGCTGCTGCGGGAGTTTCAGGCCCGGGTCGGCGACCCCAACACCGGCGGAATGAACCGATCCACCATCATGACGGCCTACCGCCAGGACGCGCTCCGCTGCCTGCACGCGCTGGCGGAGACCGGACCGCTGCGCGCCGCCAAGGTGGCCAAGGCCGCGGGCGTCGGGCGGGCCCAGACCATCCTCGCCGACGACCACTACGGGTGGTTCGTCCGGGTGGAGCGGGGGGTCTATGCGCTGAGCCCCAAGGGCCAAAATGCCGTGGAGGAGAACCAACACAGCATCGGGGCGCTGCTCGCGCCGGCCCCAGATCCCACCGGCCCCAGCCCCGGATAGGGCCTGGGGGTGCCCCGCGCCCGCTCGGCGGGGCCCGCCCGGCGCCGATCCCAGGAGCCCAGAATGTTCGGTGGTTTTTTCGACATGCTCGCCAACGCGCGCGCCGCCCGCCTGCCCACCGCCGACGAGGCGCTGCCCGGTCGCGCCGCGCGGCCCTTCCCGGTCGGCGAACACTTGATCTTCAAGCGGCCGATGCTGCCCCCCTACCCGCCCAACAGCCGGTGGGTGCAGCTCGGCCTCGGCTGCTTTTGGGGCGCCGAGCGCCGCTTTTGGCAGCAGCCCGGCGTCGTTCTGACCGCGGCGGGCTACTCCGGCGGCCACAGCCCGCACCCCCTCTACAAAGAGGTGTGCAGCGGCCGCACCGGCCACGCCGAGACCGTGCTGGTGCACTACGACCCCACCGTCACCGACCTTGTGACCTTGCTGCGCGTCTTTTTCGAAGCCCACGACCCCACCCAGGGCATGCGCCAGGGCAATGACGTCGGCACGCAGTACCGATCGGCCATCTACGCGCCGGCCGAAGACCTGCCGCGCTGCGCCGCGATCCTCGACGCCTACGCAGCGGCCCTCGCCGCACAAGGCCACGGCGCGCCCACCACAGAGCTACGCGAGAGCGGCCCCCTGGAGAGCTTTTTCTTCTACGCCGAGCCGGAGCACCAGCAGTACCTCGCCCGCAACCCTGGCGGCTACTGCGGCCTGCGCGGCACCGGCGTGAGCTGCCCGATCCCCGCCGCCGAGGGCTGATCGGCCCAGCGGGCGGCGCCCCGGCGCACTCAGCGACGGTGCATGAACATGACCGGCATGCCCGGGGGCATCGAGAGCTCATCCGGCCGGCTGCGCGGCGGCTCCGCGTCGTCGCCGAGCGGCGGCGCGCCCACCCGGAGCAGCTGCAAGGCCCACTCCAGGCAGCCCGGGTCGATCCGCACCGCCTGATCTTCCTCGCTGAGGCAGAGGCGGGCCCCGAGCAGCCCCTCGCCCAGACGGTGCAGCAGCAGCTGCCGGAGCACGGCGCCTGGGTTGCGCTCGCTGTGCAAAGAGACGTGCAGCTCGGCCTGACTGGCCTGCTCCAACAAGCCCCGCAGGCGGGTGAAGCCGGCCGCGCCGGAGGCATCGAGCAGCTCCCACGGCTCGCCCAGCTGCCCGGCGGCCTCGCGGGTGGCGGCCTCGAGCGAGCGGGTGACGGCGGTGGAGGCCGCGAGCGACCGCAGACGAACCCGAAGCACCCGCGCGGGCCGCCCCACGGGGCTCAAGGCGAGCAGGGCTTCGAGCCAGCGGGGCGCTGCGTCGGAGTTTCCCGCGCCGATGGCGCCCGCGGCGTCGGGGGCGTGCAGCGACAAGCTCATGGGCGGCAAGGGGGGCGGGGCCTCGGCCTTGGGCCACCAGGACCAGACGTCCAGGGCCTCGCCCAGGGCCTCCTGCGCCTCCGCGAGGGCCGCCAATGCCAGCGCCTCGGTGGGCCCGCGGCACGAGAGGCCCAGCCACGCCTCGGGCGAGGCCTCGCCGCCCGCCCGGACCTGGAGCTCCAGGGAGATGTGGGCGCTATTTTCGCCGAGCCACCGACGGAGGGCCGGGGCCTCGGCGCCGCTCATCAGGCTGCCCGCCTCGCTCAGGCGCTGGGGGTCGACCTCGGCCCCGCGCCAAGCGGTGGCGACGAGCTGGGCGGCCTGCTGCACCACCGCAGCCGTGGGCGGGCCCGAGGGGGCGAAGGCCTCGAGCGACACGCTCGCGGGAGACCAAGCGGTAAGATCGTTCATGTACACCTGAGGCCTTGGCCCGAAGGCGGGCGAAGCCAGCCGAAGGTACGGAGCAGCGAAGCCAGCGGGAGGAGCGGCGCGCCAGCGGAGGGGGGCGCCGGCGAGATCAGGCCGCCGCCCCACGAAGGATATCCGACCCAACCCCTCGCTTCCACCAATGATGCGGACAGATTTTGACGATACCGCGGTTCCGGGCCTGCGCCCGCCCAGGCGCCCGGCTACATGCGGCCGCGGCCACCCCCCTTGGGAGGCCCTGGAGCCCGAGATGCCCCGCAACGTCCGTCCTCTACACCCCACTCGCCTCGGTCAAGCCCACGGCGGGGCCCTGTGCATGGGCCTGCTCCTGGCGGCCCCGGTCGCCGTCGCCTCCTCGCCGAAGGCGGCGCTGCCCCCCACGCAGCCCGTCTCGGTGCGCTTGGAGGTCCAGCAGCCGCGCGAGGTGAAGCTGGTCATGGTCGGCGACAC
>CANHON010000298.1 GCA_947462115.1 Deltaproteobacteria bacterium
GAGGCCCGCGAGGTCTGGAAGCGCGACCCCTGGGCCACCGTGCCGGCGGCCGCCCGCAGCCACCCGCCCACCGGGCTCGTGGACCGGCCCCGCGCCGCCCCCGAGTCCGCCACCCGGCGGGGACCGGACGGCGCCTGGGTCAACGCGCCGCTCGGCCTCCGCGAGCAGCCGGTCTCGGCGGCCCTGCGCCTCGTCGAAGGCGCCACCGGCGCGCTCCGGGCCTGCGCGGCCGATCATGCGGCGTGGCGGCCCCGCGCCGAGGGCATCGACGTCTTCCTCGATGTGGTGCTCAACGAGTCCGGGGTGGCCTCGGTCTCGGGCGCGGGCGCGGCGCCGGCCCCCTACGCGGACCTCGCGGACTGCGCGGCCGCCCGGCTGGATCCGCGCTTCCCCGCGGCCGAGGGCGACGTCAAGGTGCCCATCAAGGTCATGATCCGCCCTGAATCTACCGGCAACTGACCGAGCTCCGCGGGCCCCTCAGAGGGCGAGGCGCAGGCCGGTGTGGCCGCCCACCCCGCCGCCGGGCGCGATGTTGAGGTGGCCGTAGACCTTGACCGGGCCCAGGTTGAACTGCGGGCCGACAAAGAAGCGGAAGGTCTGGGCGGTGCCCTCGATCGTGAAGTCGTCGGTGACCACCGCCGTGCCCACGGGGCTGCGCTTGCCGCCGACCGCGGCCTCGATGGGGCCGCTGAGCGAGACCGTCGAGACCACCGTGGCGGCCGGCCGAAGGTCGAGGGCCGCCCCGCCAAACAGCGTGAAGAAGGCGAGCCGCATATTGGTGGACAGCTCGATGGGCACAGTGTTGTCGGTGGTCTCGACTCGGTAGCTGCCGGCCGCCGCCCAGCCCACGCCGTTGCCTTCGAGGTCCAGCTCGTCGTTGAGCTCCAGGGCGTAGCGGCTGCGCTCGTAGCCGGTGGTCAGGGCGATGCCGCCCCACTCGGCCGCGCCGGCGTCCACCCGCTTGACCAACATGACCTGAAGGTGCGCGCCGAGGTTCATGTAGTCGGCGCCGAAGGGGGCGCGGGTATTGCTGCCGGCCATGCCGTTGCCGTAGAGCACGAAGCGCCGCGCCGGGCTGTCCTCATCGGCGGCGGCGCCCAGGTTCACACCGACCATGGCGCTGAGCGCGAAGGCGAAGCCGCCGGCCGGCAGCGGGTCCGGCCCCCGGCCGAAGGTGAAGCCCGCTCCGTTGACGGCCGTGCCCAAGGACCCACCGAAAACGACGTGCTGCGGGTTGCTCGCGTAGTCGACGCCCATGCCCTTGGTGGACAGGGCGGCGGCCTCGCCCATCTGGGCGGGGAAGGTCTGGTCGTCGCTGAGCCGGAGGTCTTGGCCCACCAGGTCGACGAGGTTGGCCGTGAGGCTGGCCTCGTTCACCCGGGGGTCGGTGATCTGCAACGAGACCTCTTGGGCCGCCGCTGGCGCCGCGCAGAGCAGCGCCCCAGCGAAGGCGCCGAGGCGCCCCCAGCGGAGGGCTCGGCCCGATGGGCGGCCAGGGGCTGCGGAAGAGAGGGGCCAGCGCGGGCGGACAGCGTCCAAGACATCCTCCTGGCCGTCGGGGGCGGTGGAGGCGCGCCGCCGGCGCTCGGGGAATATGGCCCCCGCGGCCTGCGCGCCCGCCGCACCGCTTGCACAGAATTGCGCTGGGCAGCCTGCAGGGCCCCCTCCCCCGCCCGAGCCTCGCGTGTCCGCTCCAAGCCCCCACGTCCTCCTCATCCAGCCGCCCGGCGCCTTCGCCGCGGAGCGCGACGCACCCGAGCCGCGGTGGGCCGCCGCCGCTGGCCCCCGCTGGCCTTGGCCCCTGCTCGCCGAGAGCGCCCGCCTCCGGGGGCGCGCCTTGGTCAGCGTAATCGACGCCGCCGCGCTGAAGCTCGATGCTGAGGCCACCCTCGAGCTCGCCTGGCACCTGCGGCCCGACCGGATCTTTGGCATCGCGGCTTGGCCCACCGGCAGCGAAGATCCAGCCTTCTTCCTCCGCCTTCGCGAGCGCCTGCCGGCGGCCACGCTCGTGCTCGGCGGCCCGGCGGTCACCTTCGACCCCAGCGCCGCACTCGAACGCTACCAAGCGGCCGACGGGGTCGTGCTTCAGGCCGGAGCCGCCGGACCCGGCTACGAGCGCGGCCCGGGCGCCCCCGGCGCGCTGTGGCGGGGCGGGCCGCGGGCCCCGGAGGCGCCGGTCGAGGCGGGCCCCTGCGCGCTCCCGCCGCCGCAGCTCGAGCTGTTCCCCTGGCCGCGCTACCGTGAGGGGGGCTGGAGGGGCGGCCTCATTGGCGCGACTCTCCTCGCGCTGCCCTGCGCCGAAGGCCCCACCCGGTGGCGCACCGCCGCGTCCTTCAGCGCCGAGCTGGAGGCGTGGAAGCGCGCCGGTGCACGGGGCTTGAGCCTCCGGGGCGCCGCCCTCCCCTTCGACGCGCCGGAGCAGCTCGACGCCCTGCTGCAGGCCCTCGCCGCCCTCGGCCTGCCGTGGACCGCCGCCCTCGGCCCCACGCTCCCCACGGCGGATCAGCGCGCGGCCCTCCGGCGGGCGGGCGCGCGGCGCCTCCGCCTCGGTATGCGCCTCGAAGACGACGATCAGCACGTCCTTGTGGACGGTGTTCGCCGGTCTGTGGGCGCGCTCGCGGCGGCGCTCGGCGGTCCCGGCGCGCCCGCCCTCGCGCTTCGGGTGGACGGCCTGAACAGCCCCGACGCGGTCCGGCGCGCCCTCGCCTTGGCCGATCGCCTTGGCGCGCCACACCTCGATCTGCGGCCAGACGGAGTTTTGGTGCCCGATCCCGCGTTGTTGGACGCCCTGCGCCGCGCCCGCCGCCGCGCCGCGCTGCGCCCGATCCGGTGGGCGGCGGGCCTCGCCGCCCGGCTCACCACACCGCGAGGCGGAGCTGCGGATCGGTGAGGATGCCGGCGTGGGCCGACTTCACCCGGCCATCGGGGCCCACCACCACGGTCGTCGGCAGCGTATTGATCTTATAGGCGCTCAAGGTCGCCTTGTCGGCCATCAGCACCGGGTAGCCGATGCCCAGGCGCGCCTTGGCGCCCTTGAGCTCCGCGGCCCCGCCCTCCGTCGCGATGCCAAAGACCGGCACCTCTGGGTGCGCCGCTGCGAAGCGGGTAAAGGAGGGGATCTCCGCCCGGCAGGGGCCGCACCAGGTGGCCCAAAAGTTCAGCACGACGGTCTGGCCGCGGAGCTCCGACAGCCGAACCACCTCGCCGTTGAGCCCAGTCAGCGCAAAGTCGGGCGCCTGCTCGGGCAGGTCGGGCGCGCGAAGCCAGCCCACGAGCTGCATCAGCGCGAGCCCGATGAGCAAGGTGCCGCCCCAGTCCCGGACCCCCCGCCAGAGCCGGGGCCCCCAGGGGCCAGCCCCCACGGAAGCAGGAGGTTTTGCAGCGTGATCCGCAAGATCGACAGACATGGCCCGACCAGTTTGGGAGGAGGAGCGCCAGAGGGCGCCCAGCGCGCGGGGTCAACCGGGGGATGCCGCCGCCGCGCGCGGGTGACGGGGGCCGCCTTCAGCCTCGCACAGGCCCTGGGCTGCGCGCCGATCGCGCCCGAGGACAAGGGCCGCGACAGCGCCCCCGCCGACACCGCCGCCGCCGACAGCGGGGCCACGAGCGGCGGCGGCTCCGACTGCGACATCGACGCGCTGCAGCGACAGATCGACGAGGCCGAGCCCGGCGCCACGGTCACCGCTTGCCCCGGTCTGCTGCTCGGCAACCTCGTGCTGTGGCAGGACGTCCACCTGCAGGGCCACCCCGAGGGCACGACCCTGCGGGCCTCCGCGCCCGGCCCCACCGTGCGGGTGATCAGCGGCAGCGCCACCTTGGAGGGGCTGCAGATCGAAGGCGGCACCGGCGTCAGCGAGCAGGGCTTCTCGGACGAAGACCAGACCGTCGGCGGCGGCGTGAACGCCTGGCGCAGCGCCGGCCTC
Source organism: Deltaproteobacteria bacterium (assembly GCA_947462115.1). GTDB lineage: Bacteria > Myxococcota_A > UBA796 > UBA796 > UBA2385 > JAEUKK01. The sequence goes on from CANHON010000298.1 coordinate 3,924, forward strand.
ACCCTCCGCGGCTGCGGGGTCCGGGACAACCGCGCGCACTGGGGCGCCGGGGTGATGGGCAGCGAAGACGGCCTGACCATCATCGAAGACAGCGTGATCGAGGGCAACATCGCCGAGACGATGGCCGGCGGCGTCTGGATGCGCCAAGGGGAGCTGCGGGGCAGCGTGATCCAGGGAAATTCCGCGCCCTATGCCGGCGGGCTCGCGCTCCGGCGCCGGGCGGACTCTCCGCCGGTCACCGTGGCCCTGCACGACACCCTGATCGAGAACAACGACGGTGACGTTCAAGGCGGCGGCGTCTTGGTCACCGGAGACGCCAGCCTCACCGGCGGACGGCTGCTCGGGAACCGCTCGCAGATGGGCGCCAACCTGCACGCCTACACCTGGTCGGGCGCGCTGGTGGACACCCTGCTCGCCCGTGGCGAGGCCCAAGTGGGCGGCGGCGGCGCGCTGGTCGAGGACAGCCCAGCCGGCTCCTTCGTGCGCGTGCAGATCGAGGACAACCAGAGCCTGATGCCGGGCCTCGAGCCCACCGGAAACGTGGCGGGCGGCCTCTGGGTGTCCAACAGCGCGCTCACCGTCGATGACAGCGTGCTGCGGGGCAATTCCGCCAACTTCGGCGGCGGCGCGCTGATGGCCGCGACCGCCGAATTCGCCCCCACCGCCCGGCTGAGCCTCCGGGGGAGCCTGCTCGAAGGCAACGCCGCGGGAGACCGCGGGGGCGCCCTCGCCATCGTCAACGGCGAGCTGCTCGTGGCCGGCGGCGCCCTGCAGGGCAACACCGCCGCGGCGGGCGGGGCCCTGCACCTCAGCGGCGGCGCGGCGATCGTCCTCGGCGCCGACTTCAGCTCGGGCGCCGAGAACAGCCCCACCGACATTCAAGTCGAAGGAATGGCGGGGATCGACGCCCCCGCTTCGGGCAGCCTGCGCTGCGACCCGGCGGGCTGCGTCGCCGACTGAGGCGGCCCCGCGCCCGCGCCGCCCCTGATCCACCCGCGCCCCCGGAGCCCCCTTGGCCACGCCCGCCGCCGACGCGCCCCCGCGGGTCCCTCCGGGTCCGGTCCTGGCCATCGCTGTTTTGGCCATCTCTGGCGCTGCGCTGCTGGTGCGCCTCGCCCCCGAGGTCCCGGCGGTCTCGGCGGCCTTGTGGCGGGTCGGCGCGGTCGGCGCCCTGCTCGCGCCGAGCCTGCTGCCCGCACCGGCGCGGGCCGGCTTGAGCCCCCGTCGGGTGGCCCTGGGCGCGCTGGCGGGCCTGCTGCTCGCCCTGCACTTCTGGGCGTGGTTCGAGAGCCTTCACCGCACCACCGTCCTCCGCAGCACCTTGTTGGTCTGCCTGACGCCGCTCTGGACCGGGCTGATGGAGTGGCTGATCCTGCGCCGGGCGCCCGGGCCGCGCACCGTGGCCGGCATCGCCTTGGCCTTGGTGGGCGTGGCGGTGATGAACAGCGGCGCCAGCGCGGGCCCCGCCGGCGCCGACGCGAGCCTCCAAGGCGACCTGCTGGCGGTGATCGGCGGTGTGCTCAGCGCCGCGTACCTGTTCGTGGGCCGCGTGCTCCGACCGCACCTGAGCCTCGCCCCCTACGGCGCGCTGGTCTTCCTGAGCTGCGGGCTGTGGCTGCTGCCCATCGCCCTGCTGCTCCAGGCCCCGCTGTGGGGCTGGCCGGGCTCGGCCTGGGGCGCGCTGGCCCTGATGGCGCTCGGGCCGCAGCTCGTGGGGCACCTCGGGCTCAGCTACGGCGTGCGCTACGTGCCGGCGGTCATCGTCTCGGCCCTCATCCTCCTGGAGCCGGTGGGCGCGGCGGCCCTCGGGGCGGCCTTTTTGAACGAGCAGCCGAGCCTGCCCGAGCTCGTCGGCGGCGCGGTGGTGCTCGCCGGCGTCGCGGGCGCCACCTGGCCTCGCCGCGCCGACTGAAGACCGCTACTCGGCCTGCAGCGCCGCGCCCTCCACGAGGGCCGGGAAGAAGTAGCCGAAGCCGAGGTCCTTATCGATGGTGAGCGGCCCTTCGGCCACCACCACCTGCCCCACCTCGACCCGAGCCTCGCTCGTGACCGTCAGGTCGTGGTCCTTGGCCTCGGCGCTGCCGCTGCCGTCCTGCAGGTGGTACCAGTTCGTCC
>CANHON010000299.1 GCA_947462115.1 Deltaproteobacteria bacterium
CTGCCCCTCGGCGTCGCGGACCGCGAGGTAGAGCCGGGGCTCCATGCGCACGCCGTCGTTGCCGAGGGCGGCGAAGGCGCTCGCCAGCTGGACGGCGTTGGCGGTGACGCCGTGGCCGTAGGCGGTGGTCGCGAGCTCGATGGGCTTGATGTCTTTGGCGGACCGCATGGTGCCGCGGGTCTCGCCGGGCACCTTGAGCCCCGACTCGCGGGTGAAGCCGAAGCGCTTGAGGTAGTCGAGGCTCCGGTCAGCGCCCAGCTCCAAGGCCAGCTTGGCCGAGCCGATGTTCGAGCTGTACTTGATGACGTCGGTGAGGCTCACCACGCCGCGCGGGTGGTCGTCGTGGATGACCTTGCGGCCGATGGCCCAGGCGCCGCCCTCGCAGTCGATCAGCGACTCGGGCGTGTGCAGGCCCTCTTCCAGCGCGGCGGCGGCGATGAAGGGCTTGAACACCGAGCCGGGCTCGATGGCGTCGAGCATGGCGCGGTTCTTGACCTTGCTAAAGTCGATGCGCTCGCGGTCGTTGAGGTTGACCGTGGGCTTGTTGGCCAGGGCCAAGATCTCGCCGGTGTGGACGTCTACGACGACGGCCCACGCGGCCTCGGCGCCGGTCTCCACCATGGCCTTCTCGATGGCGGTCTCGGCCACGTGCTGGATGCGGCGGTCGATGGTCAGCAGGACGCTGTGGCCGGCCTTGGGCGCGCGCTGATCGGCGCTGATGGCGCGGTTTTTGCGGTCGCGCCACCGGATGTACTTGAAGATCTCCCCGCGGAGCTCGTGGTCGAGGGTCTGCTCGATGCCGGCGGCGCCCTGACCGTCCGGGCCGACGAGGCCGAGGAGGGGCGCGAGGTCCTCGCGGCCGGGGTAGAAGCGCTTGGGCTGGTCATGGAAGCGCACGGCGTTGCCGCGGAGGCGCCGGTCTTGTTTGCTCAGCTCGCGCACGGCCGCCCGCACCCGCGCCACGTCGGCGGGCGTGAGATCGGTGGCCAGGCGCTCGTCTTGGCGGTTGGCCCGCGACAGGCGCTCGTAGAGCAGCGCCTCGGTGGTGTTGGGCAGCAGGGGCGCGAGGGCTTGGGCCAAGGCCAGCGCCGGGTCCTGCAGGGGGGCGCTGCCTTGGGCGCGCCGCTCTTTGTCGTTCTGGGCGAGCGGGACCTCGGCGTTGATCAAGGCCGGGTTGACGCGCAGCTCGAACAAGTCCACGGTCGTGGCGAGCAAGGCGCCGTTGCGGTCGAAGAGGTCGCCGCGCCGGCCGAAGACCAAGTGGGTGTCTTCGAACTGCACCCGCGCCTTGGCCTCCAGCTTCTCGTCGGGCAGGGTCATGACGGTCGCGGCCTTGATGAGCGCGGCGGTCAGGCCCAAGTAGACGAGGCCGACGATTCGGCCGGTGCGCACGATGGCGGCGCGGCGGACCGGCGCGTCGTCCGCGGGGGGACGGCGGACGTCGGGCAGCCAGGCCCGGAAGGCCTCGGAGACCCGCTCGGTGAGCGAGCGGCTGCGCACGACGGTCTGGCGGGGGCGGCGGGCTTCGGTGGGCGGGCTCACGGGCTCGCCTCCACCGGCGGCAGGTCGATGACCTTGGGGCGCGCGACGATGCCCACCGACTCGCCGGCGATGCGCAGGTTCTCGGGGTCTTGCAGCGTGGCGAGCTCGAGGCGCAGGCGCTCTTGCTCGGCGATGGCCGCGCCCAGGCGCACGCGCGTGGACTCGATGGCCATCGCGGTCTCGCGGCGGTCGAGGCGGTTGGAGGCGTGGATCAGCCCGCAGAATACGAGCAGCACCACGACAAAGAAGTAGCCCGACAGGTGCGAAAGCTCGAGACCGCCGCCGTGGAGGGTGTCCACGGGGCGGGGCTCGGCGGGGCGCGCGCTCGCTGGGGGGGCGGCGGCGTCGATGATCGGGCTGGCGGCGGAGCGGGGCATGGCGGGGTCCCCGGGGGGTCAGGCGGTGGGCAGACGCTCGGCTACCCGAAGGCGGGCCGAGCGAGAGCGGGGGTTGGTGGGATCGGCCTCGGCGCCGTCGATGGCTCGACGGGTGCAGAGGCGCAGCGCGGGGGCGGAGAGGGGGGCGCCGTAGGCGTCGCGGGCGGTGCCGATCTCGGCGGCCGTGCGCAGAAAGCCCTTGACGATGCGATCTTCGAGGCTGTGGAAGCTGATGACGGCGAGGCGGCCGCCTGGGGCGAGCAGGGAGACAGCGGCGGGCAGCGCGCGCTCCAGCTCGTCCAGCTCGTTGTTGACGGCGATCCGGAGGGCCTGGAAGGTGCGCGTGGCGGGGTGGGTGCGGCTGGCCTTCCAGCCCGAGCCCTCGGCCACGCAGGCCGCGAGGGCGCCGGTGCGCGTCCAGGGGCGGCCGGCCACGATGGCCTTGGCGATGCGGCGCGAGCGGGGCTCCTCGCCATAGCGGTAAATGACGTCGGCGAGGGCCTCTTCGGTGAGGCGGTCGATGAGCTCGGCGGCGGATTCGCCGGTGCTCGGATCCATCCGCATGTCGAGGGGGCCGTCGTGCATGAAGGAGAAGCCACGGTCGGCGTGGTCGAGCTGGGGGCTGCTGGTGCCGATGTCGAGCAGCACGCCGTCGAAGGGGCCGTGCGCAGCGGCGAGCTCGGCCATCTCGGAGAAGCGGCCCCGGAGCAGGCGCGCCCGGTCGCCGAAGCGGGCGAGGCGCTCGCCGGCCGCCCGAAGCGCCGCGGGATCGCGGTCGATGCCGACAAGGATACCGTCCGGGCCGCTGTTCTCAAGGATGAGCTCGGCGTGGCCGCCGCCGCCGAGGGTGCCGTCGAGGTAACGCCCGCCCGGTCGGGGGGCGAGCTGGGCGAGCGTGTCGGCCAGCAGGACGGAGCGGTGCTCAAAGCCGGGGATCAAGGCTTGGCTCGGCGCCTGGACCACGGCCTCGGCGCGACGGGGGCGGCGGGCGGCGCTCATGCCGACACCGGGGCGGGCTTGGGCCGCAGGCTGTCCACGCCGTAGAGCTCGTCCCAGAGCGCGGCGGCGGCGGGCATGGCCTGCTGCTCCCACCGCGCGAGGTCCCAGACCTCAATCCAGCCGCCGGCGGTGAACAGGTAGAGCTCGCGCTCCAGGTTGAGCATCCGGCGCAGCGGCTGGGGGATGAGCATGCGGCCGGCGGCGTCCACGGTCACGGTCTGGGCGGTGGACTGAATCGCCAGGGCGAAGAGCCGAGACTTGGGATCGAGCGGGTCTTTGCTGTGCTCGGCCACCAGCGCCCGCCACTCGGGCAGCGTGTAGAGCGCGAGGCCCTTGGTGGGGCCGCCGTTGGCGAAGGCCACGAGCCCGTTGATGCCGTCGGCCTCCAGCGCCACCTGCAGCTGGCGCGGCAGCATGACCCGACCCTTCGGGTCGAGCGTGAGCTCCGCGTTGAGCGCAGGGAGGAGCATAAACGAACCAATCCCGCGGGGAGGCGGGGGCAAATCGAGCCGGGCAGGCAGAGTGGAGGGGCCGATCCACTCTGTGACCCCATGCTGCCACTTCTTCTACTCGCTGATCCACCCCTTTGCCACCGCTTCTGGTGGGAAGCTTACAAGTGATTGAAATGTAGGTGTAAACTTCGTGTGTGGGAAGCGTGGAACGCGGGCCGCGGGGCGGCCGGTGCACCGCTGGATCGACGACGATCGGGGGGGGGAGAGCCGCCGAACGCCTGTTGACATGCCAAGGGGTGCTCGTCGAGCGCCCGAGTCAAAATCAGCTTGCATCGGTCTGTTTGTGATGCGCCGGTTGGGAGATCCGTCGGATCCAGGGCGCTTACACGCCTCCCCCGATCCGGCAAGGGTCGAAAAGGGTGTCACAGGGTGGATCTGCGGCCCAGCTTGAGGGCCTGTGTCGAGGGTCCATCCGCCCCTTCGGCGTCCAGCGCGCTCAAGTGGCCGCGCTGGTCGGTGCGCTCGAAGAGCGGCCGCCGCGGCCTCGGGCGACGGACCCTGTCCGCTCTGTCGGGTCTCACCGGAGGGCGCGGTTCGACCGGCGGGTCGGCCGGGCGGCGGTGCGTCGGCGATCGATCGCCGCGGACGATCGATGCGGGGACCCCGATCGATCGCCGGCGAGGGCTGGCCAGCCTGGGCCCGCTGGGCGGTCGGCGGCCGGGCGCGGCGGCGCGGGCGGGGCTCCGGTGTCACAAAGTGGGAGCGGCGGGCGCCGCGGGGGCGCCGGGGCGGGCCGACGGGTCAGCGGGTGGAGCGGCGGCCCCGCGGTTGGGCGGCCTCGGCCCGCTGGCCGGCGGCGGAGGGCGGCGATAGCTCCCGGTGCGCGGCCGCGGCGGCGAAGAGGGGAGGGGCATCGCGATGAGCGGGCAAAAGTCGAACGCCAGCGGGCCCGTGATCAAGCAGGTGGCCGAGAACCGCCGCGCCCGGCACGAGTACGAGATCCTCGACACGCTCGAGGCCGGCTTGGTGCTCTGCGGCAGCGAGGTCAAAAGCTTGCGCAACGGCCGGGGCAACATCTCCGACGCCTACGTCAAGTTCACCAACGGCGAGGCCTGGCTCTGCGAGGCCCACATCTCCACCTACGCCCACGCCCACCAGTTCAACCACGAGCCCCTGCGCGAGCGCAAGCTGCTCATGCGCATCGAGCAGCTGGAGCGCTGGGGCCGGAAGGTGAGCGAGAAGGGCCACACCGTCGTCGCCCTCAAGCTGTTCTTCTCCGGGCCCTGGTGCAAGGTGCAGATCGGCCTCGCCAAGGGCCGGCGCACCCACGACAAGCGCGAGGCGATCAAAGAGCGCGAAGATCGGCGCGAGATCGACCGCGCGCGAAACGCCCGCCGTTGAGCTTTGCCGCGCTGTCGGCCGTGGGCTAGGGCGGCCGACCCACGCAGGGGCGGCGCTGCTGCCCCCGCGGCGGGGCTTTCAACGGCGCAGCCGGGTTGAGGTGTGAGAGATGAGCCACTGGATCACCTTTGGTGACGCTGTTTCGGGGCAGCTCCCAGGCACTGCGGGCGCAGGCCTCGGCCTCAGCGGGCTGCTGGGCGCGGCCAGCATGGGCACCATCGTCGGCGGCATCGTCGCGGGCTGGCTCGTCATCATCGCCGTGATGGTGTGGCGCCGCCCGCTCGGCTTGGCCGCCGCCGGCCTGATGGGCCTCGGCGTGTCCTTGTACTTGGGCCGCCAGCACCACCCCTCGGCCGGCAGCTCCGCCTGCTCGGTGGACGACGTCTTCAACTGCGACGTCGTGAACCGCTCCGAGTACTCTGAGCTCTTTGGCCTGCCCATCGCCTTTTTGGGCGCGGGCTTCTACGCCGCCTCGCTCTTTATTGGCATCATGCTGGAGCGCCACCCCAAGCTCCACGCCCGCGGCGCCCACATCGTCGCCTTCGGCGGGGTCTTCGCGGTGCTCTACTCGGGCTTCTTGGCCTGGGCGTCGAGCCAGCTTGGCTCGTGGTGTCTGTTCTGCATCTCGCTCTACGGCGTCAACGTGCTGCTGCTGGTCGGCGGCCTGCTCAACGCCAAGCGCAACCCCGAGCCCTTCGGCCAAGCGCTGATGTACGGGCTCCTCGGCAAAGACGACCGAAGCATCGGCTCGATGCTCGGGGCGGGCGCGCTCGCCGTGGTGCTGTCGATGATGTGGTACCGCAGCCTCGGCGGCACCGGCCCGGCCACCACCGAGAGCGGCGAGCTCGACTACGCCGCGATGATGGAGTCGGTGAAGGGCACCCTCGTGGTGGACGGCACCGAGCCCGTCCTCGGCGACCCCAACGCCAAATACACCGTGGTGGAGTTCGCCGACTTCGAGTGCCCCCACTGCGGAAAGGTGGCGCCGGAGCTGCACAAGCTCGTCGAGAACAACCCCGATGTGCGCGTGCTGTTCAAGCACTACCCGCTGAGCAACCTGTGCAACGAGGCCATCTCCAACGAGTTTCACAAGAACGCTTGTGGGGCCGCCCGGGCCGCGGAGTGCGCCCGCCTGCAGGGCAAGTTCTGGGAGATGGACCGCATCATGTTCATGAACCAGACCTTCCTCGCGCCCGAGGACATCAAGATGATGGCGGGCCAGGTCGGCCTCGACC
>CANHON010000300.1 GCA_947462115.1 Deltaproteobacteria bacterium
ATGTCCAGCAGCCCGCCGACGTGATCGTAGTGAAGGTGGGTCATCAGCACCCGGTCCGGCGCCCGGCCGAGCTGCTCGACCACGGTGGCGCCTGGGGGCACCTCGAGGTCCCCCATCAGGCTGAGCGGGAAGCCCGGCTGCGCGCCCGAACGGTTCTGCTGGCCAAGCCCGCTGTCTACGGTGAGGAGGGCGTCCGGGTGCCGCAACACGCCGACGAGCATCGGCAGGGTGACCACGCCCTTGGTGCCGTCATTGACGACCTGCTGCCACTTGGAACGGATGGTCCCGGCGGTGATGATCTCCACCGCCACCGGGCCGGGGTCGGTGGACGGGCAGGCGAGCTCGGTGGGCAGCGGGAACATCGGACCTCCGCCCGGCGCCTAGCACGGGAGGCGGTCGAGGTCCGCTTGGTGGGCCGGTCGCTGCCGGGCTATGGACCGCTGCATCCTCGCGATCCGCTCGGCCTTCGGCCGGGTCAGCGGCGCGCAGAGAGGGCAGGGGGAGCCTGATGTTTCGGCGGATTTTGATCAGCAACCGGGGCGAGGTGGCCGCCCGCGTGCTCCGCACCTGCAAGCGCATGGGCATCGCCGTGGTCGCCTTGGCCAGCGAGCCGGACGCCGAGCTCGGGTGGCTCCAAGAGGCCGACGAGGTCGTTGTTTTGCCGGGGGCGCGCCCCTACCTCGACCAGGACGCCATCATCGAGGCGGCGCTGCGCACCGGCTGCAGCGCCCTGCACCCCGGGTGGGGTTTTCTCTCGGAGAACGCCAGCTTTGCGGCGCGGTGTGAGGCCGCGCGCCTCAGCTTCGTCGGCCCGCGCCCGCTGTCGATGCGGCTGATGGGGGACAAGGCCCTGGCCCGGGACACCATGCGCGGCTTCGGGCTCCACCCGATCCCGGGCTCTCAAGGCGTGCTCTCCGACGTCTCGGCCGCGCAGGTCCAGGCCGAGGGCATGGGCTACCCGGTGCTGCTCAAGGCGCTGGCCGGCGGCGGCGGGCGCGGCATGCGGGTGGTGCGCGCGCCCGAGGCCCTGGCGGGGGCCTTCGGGGAGGCCACCGCCGAGGCCGCGGGGGCCTTCGGGGACGCCGGGCTCTACATGGAGCGCTTCATCGAGCGCGGCCGCCACATCGAGCTTCAGCTCATGGGCGACGGCGAGGGCGCGGTGAAGGTGCTCGGCGCCCGCGAGTGCTCGGTGCAGCGCCGCCACCAGAAGCTCATCGAAGAGACCCCGGCGCCGCAGCTCGACAATGACGTGCTGCAGGCCGCGATCGCGCAGGTGGAGTCCGCGACCGGCGCGCTCCGCTACCGGGGCGCCGGCACCGTCGAGATGCTCCAGGGCGACGACGGCGCGCTGTGGTTCATGGAGATGAACACCCGCCTGCAGGTGGAGCACACGATCACCGAGGCGGTCACCGGCCTCGACCTCGTCGAGTGGCAGCTCCGGGTGGCCGCCAACGAGGGCATCGGCGGGCTGCGGCTGGAGGGCGCGCCGGGCGGCGCCGCGCTGGAGTGCCGGATCAACGCCGAGGACGTCGGGGCCGGCTTCCGACCCAGCCCCGGCCGCATCACCCGGCTGCGCTTCCCGAGCGGCGAGGGCGTCCGGGTGGACAGCCACCTCCGCGAGGGCGACCGCATCAGCCCGCACTACGACAGCATGTTCGCCAAGATCATCACGCACGGCCCCGATCGCGCGACGGCCATCGCCCGCATGCAGGGAGCCCTCGCCGGGCTGGAGGTCGAGGGCGTGCCCACGACCGCGGCCCTGCACCAGCGCGTGCTCGCGCACCCCGACTTCGCGTCGGGCCACTACGACACCCGCTTTCTGGAGCGGGAGCTGGAGCGGCTGCTCTCATGAAGCTCTTCCTCAACCCGGTCGGCGGCCCGCTTTTGAGCGGAGCGGTCGAGCAGCGCGAAGCCGCGGCCCACACGGCGGGCCTCCACGCCGCCCTCGACGAGAAGCGGGCGGTGGTCAAGGCCGGCTGGGGGCCCGAGAAGGTCCACCGCAAGGGCAAGCTCACCACCTGGGAGCGCATCGACCGCCTCGTGGATCCCGGCAGCCAGACCTTCTCGGTCGGCACCCTGGTCAACTGGGGCCGAGACTTCGCGGGCTCGGACAAGCAGGCGCCCGGCGCTGGGGTGGTCACCTGCTTCGGCCTGGTCCACGGCCGCTGGTGCATGATCATCGCCAACGACAACACCGTGGCCAGCGGCGCTTGGTGGCCGCTGACCCCCGAGAAGATCGAGCGGGCGCAGCAGATGGCCCTGCGGCTGCGGCTGCCGGTGGTCTACCTCGTGGACTGCTCCGGCCTGTTCTTGCCCGAGCAGGCGCGCAGCTTCCCCGGCCTCACGGGCGCTGGCCACATCTTCAAGAAGAACGCCGAGCTCAGCCACCACGGCGTGCCGCAGATCGCCGGGGTCTTCGGCGACTGCATCGCCGGCGGCGGCTACATGCCGATCATCAGCGACCGGGTCTACATGACCGAGGGCGCCTACATGGTCATCGCCGGCGCCGCCTTGATCAAGGGCGCCAAAAGCCAGAAGTTGACCAGCCTCGACATCGGCGGGCCCGAGGTCCACGTGCACGCGAGCGCCTGCGCGGACGTGCGGGTGCCGGACGACATCGCCGCGCTGCGGGCCATTCGCGCGGAGGTGGCTCAGCTCCCGAGCTCCGGCGCCGCCTTCTACCGCCACGGCGCCGAGGCCGCCCCGCCGCAGTTCGACCCCGCGGAGCTCAGTCGGATCTTCCCGGCGGATCACCGGCAGGTCTACGACACCCGGCAGGTCATCGCCCGCCTCGTCGATCACAGCCTGTTCCACGAGTTTTTGCCCGAGACCGGCCCCGAGGTGCTCACCGGCATCGGTCGGGTGGGCGGCCTGTGGGTCGGCTTCGCGGCCAATGTGCTGGCGCCGCAGCCGCACCCCGAAGGCAAGGGCATGCGCCCCGGCGGTATTTTGTACCGCGAGGGCATCGCCAAGCTGGCGGCCTTCAGCCGGGCCTGCAATGACGACGGCCTGCCGCTGGTGTGGCTCCAGGACATCGCCGGCTTCGACATCGGCGTCGAGGCCGAGGCCCTCGGCCTGCTCGGCTACGGCTCCAGCCTCATCTACACCAACAGCACCAACACCACTCCGATGTTCACGGTGTTGCTGCGGAAGGCTTCGGGTGCGGGCTACTACGCCATGGCGGGCCTGCCCTACGAGCCGGTGCTCCAGCTCGCCACGCCCATCAGCCGCCTCGCGGTGATGGAGGGCCGCACCCTCGCCATCGCCGCCTTCAACACCAAGCTGGACGACGACTTCAACATCGACCCGCGCTTCCCCGAGGCGGAGCGGGCCAAGATCCAGCGCGACATGGACCAGACCGCGGCCCGCATCGAGGCCGACATGGACCCGGTGGCGGCCGCCGCCCGCATGGACACCGACGAGCTCATCCGACTCGACGAGCTTCGGCCATGGCTGGTCGCTTTGGCGGAGATGGCCTACCAGTCCACCGGCTACCGTCGGGTGAAGAACCCCCGCATCTGGAGCCTGTTTGATCTGGAGGTCCTGACCCGCGGGCGCGCCGCCGCGGTCGCCGCCGCGCCGGTCCGCGCCGACACCGCCGAGGAGCAGGCGCCCGAGCCCGGCCTCGTCGCGGTGCGCGCCCCGATGGAGGGCGGCCTGTGGAGCCGGTCGAGCCCGGGGCAGCCGCCCCTGTGCCAGCCCGGCGAGCGCCTGGAGGAGGGCGCGCCCATCGCGCTCATCGAGGTGATGAAGACGTTTACGCCGGTGCGCGCGCCGGTGGCCGGCACCTTCGTCCGGCACGCGCTGCCAGACGGCGCTTCGGTGAGCCCCGGCCAGCCCGTGGCCTGGATTCGGCCCTGAGCCCCCCCTCGGCGCCAGCGGTCTGCTAAGCTCGGGCGGTCCTGTCGGCTGGATCCGCCCGCCGCAGGCCCGTCGAGCGCTCGGCGGGTCCGCGCCGAGAACACTGTCCAGTACGCCAATCGCGGGTGCTTGAACCCGCGCATCGCCCCTGAGCTGAGGATGGCCCCCGTGACCGAGCCCGTCGCCCGCACCGCGCGCCCGCTGGTGGCCCTGCGCCGCGCCACCTTGGCCGCCGCCGCCGCCCTCTTCGTGATGGCCGCGCCCAGCCGCTCCTTCGCCGACTGCGCCCGCGCCTACACCGGCCAGGAGATGATCAGCGATCTCAGCGTGATGAGCGCCTCGCTCCGCCAGCTCGACGAAGACAGCTTCAAGGTCGCCGGGGCCAACCTCGAAAAGAACCTGCCCTGCGTGCGCACGCCCGTGCAGCCCCAGGTCTTCGCCAGCGCCTACCGCATGGTCGGCGCCTACCAGTTCCTGGCCGGCGACAAAGCCCAGGCCGCCCGCTGGTTCCGGGTGGCGCTGGAGCTCAACCCCGCCTACGAGTGGGATGTGTCGGAATTCCCGGTGGATCACCCGATCCGCCAGGCCTACTTGGCCGAGCGCAACGCCGCCGCCAGCAGCAAGACCCCCTTGGCCGGCAAGGTCCTCAACGAGCCGGCGGGCGCCAAGCTGTTCCTCGACGGGCGGGCCCTCACCAAGCCGGCGGCGACCCTCGACCGGCCCCACCTGCTGCAGGTGGTAGGCACCGACAACACCGTGCGGCAGGTCTATCTCATCGAGGGTAACGCCATTCCCGAGCAGTACCTGCGCGGCGAGGAGAGCGCGGCCGCGGCGGTGGTGGCGAGCGGCAAGAAGGCCGACAAGAACGCTCCTGTGCGCGCCAACCCCGACGATCCCTACGCCGTCCAGAAGATCCAGCGGGTGCGGCCCAAGGCCAAGACCCCGTTGATGATCGCCGGCGGCGCCATCGCGCTCGGCAGCGGCGCCATCTACGGCGCCTCCTTCGCCACCCGAAGCAGCTTTGACGCCGCCAGCACCACCAAAGATCTCGAGCACTTCCGCGGCCTCACCAATACGCTCGTGGTGGCCGCCGGCGCCACCTTCGCGGTGGGCATCGGCGTGGAGTACGCGGCGATCATCATCGACTCCAACGGCTTCGGCCTGCGCGGCCGGTTCTGAGCCCGGCCGTGGGCCCGAGCGTGAGCCCGACCGGGAGCCCCGCCTCGGCCGAGGGCCCTGCGACCCCGGCGACGCTGGAGGCGTGGTGGACGCGGCGCTGGTCGACGCGGGACGGCCTCGTGGAGCTGCTCCTGGCGCTCGCGGAGCTCTCCGCGGCGCTCGGGCGCGTGGACAACGTCGGGTCCGCGATCTTCGACCTTCGGCCCCGCGCGCTGATGGCGCCGGGCGGCCCCACGCCGGCGGCCTCGCCCGACCCCTGGGGAGAGGGGCGATCGGTGCCCGCCGCCGATGAGCGCGCCCTGAGCGGCACGCTGGCCCCCGAGCTGTTGTTCGGCTGCCGGCGGGAGGCCCCGGAGGCCGGCCACGTCTGGTCGATCGGCCTCGGCTTGCTCGGGCTGCTCCTGCTCGCCGACGCCGGGCGGGCCAGCGGTCCGCCGCCGATGGGCACCGATACGCCCAGCCTGCGGCCGCTGCGCGCCACGCTCATCAACGATGTGCACCGGCGAAAGCCGGCGATGTTCGCGGGGCGTCGTCTGCCGCAGCAGGAGTTTTTGTACCCGGACGCCCTGCCAGAGGCCGACCAGGCCGCCGCGGCCCGCGCCCTCCAGTCCATGCGCGAAGCCGGCGTCTTGGTCGATGGGGACGCTGTTCTCCAGGTGCTGACCGGGGCCTTGATGGTCTCCCCCGCGGCGCGCACGCCCACGCTCGCCCGGCTCGCGGAGGCCCTCCGGGGCGCGGCCGCCGCCTGCCGGAGCGCGCCGCCGGTGGAGCGCGGCCCGGCGCCGCCCGATCTCCCGCCCCAGCAAGACGCGGCCCTGCAGGCCCTGATCGACCGGGTGGGCGCGCTGGAGCGTCAGCTCGCGGCCCAAGGGGAGGGGAGCGGGCTGGTGCTCGCGGCCGGGCTCGCGCAGCTCGAGCGCGGGGTCGCCGACGATCGCGCCGCCCTGCGCGGCCTTCAGGCC
>CANHON010000301.1 GCA_947462115.1 Deltaproteobacteria bacterium
GGCCGAGGCCGCGGGCGAGGCCGAAGACGAGGACGAAGCCGAGAGCGCGCGCGAGCGCGGGGCCGAGGACGACGCGGGGGCCAGCGGCCGCCGGGCCGACATGGTGGTGGTCGACCACGAGCTGAGCCCTAGCCAGCTCAAGAACCTCCGCAGCGCCACCGGCGTCGAGGTGCTCGACCGCACCGGCGTGATCATCGAGATCTTCCACACCCGCGCCCGCAGCCGCGAGGCCCGCCTGCAGGTCGAGATGGCCCGCCTGACCTACGAGGCGCCCCGACTGCGCGAGCTGGGCGGCCCCTCGGAGCGCCAGCAGGGCGGCGTCGGCGGAAAGGGTGCGGGAGAGAGCAGCTTGGAGCTGGATCGACGCCGGATCCGCGACCGCATCGCCGCCATCCGCCGGGAGCTCACCGAGCTCGACGGCGAGCGCGCCGGCCGCCGCAGCCGCCGCATCGACCTGCGCCAGGTCGCCCTGGTCGGCTACACCAACGCCGGCAAGTCCAGCCTGATGCGGGCGCTCACCGGCGCCGAGATCTACGTCGCTGACCAGCTTTTCGCGACCCTCGACACCACCGTGCGCCGCCTCGTGCCGGAGGTCGTGCCGCCGGTCTTGGTCACCGACACGGTGGGCTTCATCCGGGATCTACCGCACAGCCTCGTGGCGAGCTTCCGCAGCACGCTAGACGCCGCGCTGGACGCCGCTTTGGTGCTCCACATCGTCGACGCCGGCGACCCCTCCTGGCGCCTCCAAGAGGAGGTCACGGCCGAGGTGCTGTCGGACATCGGCGCCGAAGAGCTGCCCCGGGTGCTGGTCTTCAACAAGATCGACAAGCTCAGCCCCGAGGCGCTGGCCGAGCTCCGCGCCGAGCGGCCCGAGGCCTGGTTCACCGCCGCCCACGTCGCTGAGGAGGTGGAGGGGCTGCACCAGCGCATCGCCCGCCACTTCTTGCGGGACGCGGTGGAGGCCACGCTGCTCGTGCCCTGGACCGCCGGCGCGCTGCTCGCGAAGCTCCGCGGCGAGCTGGAGCTGCTCTCCGAGACCCACGAGGCCAACGGCACCCGCCTGCGGGTCCGCGGCGAGCGCCCCACCGTCAAGCGCTGGAAGGCCGCCCTCAAGGCCGCGGGCGCTGAAGGTCGCGCGGACCCCTCCCGCTGAACAACGCACAGCACGCCATTCAGCTCGGGTCGCAGCTCAGGCGGTGGCGCGCATCCAGTCGTCGCGGGCCGCCTCTTCGAGCTCGCCGAGCAGGCGCAGCACGTGCACCGAGGCCACCTCGACCCGGCCCATCAGCTGGAAGGCCTCGTCGGTGCGGCCGGCGTTAAAGGCGCGCATCGCGTTGATCCCATTGACATGCACGTCGCGGTGCGGGCCATCCAGCGCGATATAGGCGGGGTGGGCCCGCAGGCCCAGCGTGGCGTCGGAGTGGTACCACTTGCCGAGGCGGCAGGCGGTGTGCTCCGACAGCTCCTCGGGCTTGAGCGCGCTGAGTCCGGCCAGCATGTCGGCGAGGCGCTTCTTCCACAGCACGTGGTCGGCCTTGGCGATGCGGATGATCTTCGCCGGGAGGTCCAGCGGCACGAGGCGGGCGAGCTGGGCGGAGGTCAGGCGGTCGAGGTTCGACACCGCGCCGATGACGCCGTGCAGCTGCTCGATGTTGCGGCGGGCCCGCTGGGACACCCGGGTCACGTTCTCCGCGACCTCCCCGGTGGCGAAGCTCTGCTCCGAGACCGTCCGGCTGGCCTCGATCAGGCGCCCGGCGGTCTGGCCGATGAGCCCGTCGGCCTCGCGGGTGCGGATGGCGACGAGCTCCATGGCCTCGCGCCCGGCGCGGGCGGCGGCCGAGGTCTCGACCATCACCTGACGGATCCGGGCGATCTCCGCCTGCAAGCCGCCGATCCGCTGGCGGATATCGACGATGGCGCCCGAGGTCTGCTGCGACAAGTCCTTGACCTCCGCGGCGACCACCGCGAAGCCCTTCCCCGCCTCTCCGGCCCGGGCCGCCTCGATGCTGGCGTTGAGGGCGAGCAGGCGGGTCTGCCGCGCGATCTCGTTGATCGACTGGACGATGTCGCCGATCTCCTCCGAGGCCTGGTCCAGGTCCTGCACCTGCAGGGCCGCGTCCTCCACGGCGGTGCTGAGCTGATCGACGCGCTGCAGCGCCATGTCGACCGCCTCTTGGGTCTGGTGGGCGCTCTGCTGGGCCCCGCGGGCGCCCTCCTCGGCCTGGGCGAGCCCCCGGGCGAGGCTGCCCACGCTGGCCGAGAGCTGGGCGGTGGCCGCGGCGATGTTGGAGGCCCCCACGTTGGTGTGCTCGAGCTCCCCGAGCATCTTGGCGTTGCCGATGCTCACCTCGTTGACCTGGATGACCAGGTCGACCGTCAGGTCGAGAAGGGCGTCGGCGAAATCATTGAGCTCCGAGTGCATCGTTCTCTCTCCCCTGGGCCGACGGGGGCGCGGGCCGCTACGGGCTCCGCTTCGGCCCCGCGGCCGAGGCCTAAAGCGCAGGTGGGGGAAGCCCCGCATGCCCGCCGACCCGCCGCCGACCCGCCGCCGCACAGCCGCTGCACAGCCGCCGCCCCGCCGCTGCCCAGCCGATGCGGCGAGGCGCGGGGTTCGGGAGCCCCCGGGTTAAGGGCGCGGAGGGCCCCCGCGGGCCCCGGAGGGACGCTTGAACTCCCGCACCCGCCGCCTGATCGCCGGCCTGCTCCTCGTCGGCCTCGTCTTGGTGATGGGCCTGCTGCTCGCGATCCGCGGCGTGCTGCGCCCCGCGCCAGCCACCGCCAGCCGCGCGCCCGGCCCGACGACGGTCACCACCCGCACCGACGCGGAGGCCGCCCCCGAGGCGCCGGTCGAGGCCACCGAGGCCTGCCCGGTGCGCGTTCGGGTGCAGGACGAGGCCGGCGCGCCGGTGCCGGACGCCAAGGTGCAGCTGCTGGTGCGGGCGGGCATCCGGCCGGACTTCCTCGCGCGCGGCAGCGGCCCCGACCCCCGCACCGGCCCGGACGGCCTCGTCGAGGTCGAGGCCAACTGCGGCGAGGGGCGGCTCATCGTGCGCGCCGAGGGCCTCGCGCCCCACCGCCGCGAGGGCATCGACACCCTGGTGCAGCGCGAGCTCAGAGTGGTGCTCAAGCTCGGGGTTCGCGTCGAGGGCGTTATTTTCGACGAGAAGGACGGCAGCCCCATCGAAGGCGCCCGGGTGAGCAGCGGCGCCACCAGCACCACCAGTGAGGCGTCCGGCGCCTACTTGTTGCGGGTCGATCCGGCAGAGGTGCGCGCCATCGAGGCCAGCGCGCCCGGCTACGCCACCGGCCGGGAGCGCCTGCGCCTCAGCGGGCCCGCCGAGGCCGTCACCCTCGATCTGGCGCTCAGCCCCACCCGCGAGGTCCAGGTCTGGTGCCTCGGGCAGCCCGAGGACCGCTGCGACGCGATCTTGCCGATCTACTGCACCCACCCGCTGCTGCCCCTGGGCGAGCTCTGCGCCCTGTCGGAGGGGCAGACCCGCTGCCCCTGCCCCGAGGGCGAGGCGGCGGTGCGCGGCGGCGGCGCGGCGGTGCTCATCGAAGATGGCGCCACTGAGGCCATCCTCGACCTGCGCTTCGACGGCGGCGGGCTGCGTGGTCGGGCGCTGAGCGCCGGCGGCCCGGCGCGCTGCCAGCTCCGGGCGGTGCGCATGCCCGTCGGCCTGGAGGACATCCCCCTCGGCCTCGCCGCCAGCCAGGGCACGATCAGCGACGTCAACGGCGTTTTCGCGTTTCAGTCCCTCAAGCCCGGCAACTACCAGCTCCAGGCCGAGTGCGGCGACGCCGGCATCCGCATGATCCACGTCGGCGAGATCGGCGCGGAGGTCGTCGATCTCGGCGACATCCACCTCGACGCCGGCGGGAGCATCGAGGGCGTGGTCCTCGACGGGGTCACGGGCGAAGGGGCGGTGGGCGAGCCGGTCGTGGCGGTGCTCGCGAACTCCGCCGTCGGCGCAGGCGGCACGGCGATCTCCGGCACCGAGGGCCGTTTTCGGCTCAGCGGCCTGGAAGAGGGCGAGTACGAGGTGCTGCTGGCCAAGCGCCCGCTCAGCTCCCAGCGCATCACGGTCCGGTCGGGCGAGCCGGTGGGCGGGGTCGAGCTGGAGACCGGAGAGGCGGCCCTGCTGGAGACCAACAAGGTCCAGCTCGCCACAGACGACGAGGGCGGCCTCGTGGTGGCCGGCAACGGCGGCGACCTGCCGCTGTCGGAGGGCGACCGCGTGCTGAGCATCGAGATCGGCGGCGTGGACCTGCGCGACGTGATCCCCGGCCTGTCCGACGATCTGATGGACGCCGTGCTCGACCACTACAGCGGCCCCGGCGTCAGCCTCGTCGTGGAAGGCGGCACCGGCGAGGGCGCAGACGACGGCGCGGGCGAGCGCACCGTGCCCCTCCGCTGAGGCCGCGGCCCCCCTACCAAACCCCACCCCTACCAAACCCCCACTGGGCCGCCGGCGGGCCCTCGGACCGGCGACGTCCCGGCCCGGAGCGGCTACCTTGGCGGCCCCTGTCCGCCGCCGGAGCCCGATGTTCGCCGCCCCCCTCCTCGCGCTGCTCAGCGTGGCTGACGCCCAAGGCGCCGACGCCTGGACCGTCCAGTGGATCGCCGTGCCCGACGGCCGCGGCGGCTGGCGGGAGGTGGAGAGCGCCGGCGCCGCCCACACCGGCCCGGACGGGTCCCCGCAGCCGCTCCAACGGGGCCAAGCCCTCGCCGAGGGCGCGCCCATCACCGTGGCCCTCGCCCGGGTCAAGCTCCGCAACGGCGAAGAGGAGCTGTTCATCCGCGAGAACAGCCGCCTGCGCCTCGGCGAGCGCAGCCTGAGCGCCGAGCTCGGCGCCTTGTGGGTCCACGTCGAGGACACGTTTCGGGTCGAGCACGGCAGCGCCGTCACCGTCGTCGATGGCACCCGCTTCACCGTGCAGATCGGCCCCGAGGGCGCCACCGTCTCGGTCGAAGAAGGCGCTGTGCGCGTCATTCCCACCGACCCAACGGTCGGCGGCGCCACCCCGCTCCGCCGCGGCCAGCAGCTCGCCCTGGGCCCCACCGGCGCCCCCGGTCCGGTCGCCCGGCGCCCCAGCGGCGCGCCCGCGGCGGTCTACAAGCGCGGCGCCCCGACCCTGCTGCTCTCCACCCAGGCCGAGCTGAGCGTAGAGCCGCTGATGGGCGTGCAGCAGGGCGTCTCGGTGGGCGAGGAGCTGCTGTTGACCGGCCCGCTCCGGCTGCGGGCGCAGCAGGGCTTCAGCGCCGGGGCCTGGGGCTGGCAGGGCGGGGCGCAGCTCGGCCTGAGCGTGGGCGGGGAGCGCCTGCGGGGCGGCGCCAGCGGGCTCGCGGCCCTGCGGCGGGAGCTCTGCCCCTGCGGCGGCGAGCAGCTCGTCCTGAAGATCGGCGCAGAGGCCATCCTGGCCGCGCGCCTGCCGCTGGGGCGCCGGCTCGGGCTCGGCGCCGAGCTCGGGGCGCGGTGGCTGGATCAATCGTCGGTGGGGCCCGATCTGGGCGCCGTCGCGCGCGGAGGTGCGGTGTGGGCCTTCTGAGCCGGGCCGTCGCGGCCCTCCCCTTCGCGGCCCTGTGGGTGGGCTGCGCCGCCGCGGCCGCCGGCTGCACCTGGACCCTGCAGTCCACCGACTGCGGCCTGGAGTCGGCGAGCCTGGGCGCCAGCCAGACAGACAGCGGCGAAGACAGCGGCCAGCCCGCTGATGTCGACACAGGCGGCACAGACGGCAGCGCCGATGGCAGCGCTGACGGGGGCGAGGGCGGCGCTGGCGAGGGCGGCACCGGCGAGGACACCGGCACCGGCGGCGACACCGGCACCGACACCGGCACCGACACCGGGCTCGACACCGGCGAGCCGGCCCCGACCCTGCCCCGCGTGCTGGTCTCGGTGGAGGCCGACGTCGAGATCA
>CANHON010000302.1 GCA_947462115.1 Deltaproteobacteria bacterium
CAGCCAGAAGGCCGCGGACGAGATGTCGCCGGGCACCGCCACGTCGGCGGCCCGAAGGCGCTGGCCGGCATCCATGCGGATCCATCCGGGACCTTGCTCCAGGTGCACGCCCATGGCCCGGAGCATGCGCTCGCTGTGGTCGCGGCTGTCGGGGATCTGCAGGTGCAGGGCCCCCTCGCCTTGAAGCGCCGCGAGCAGGAGCGCGGTCTTGACTTGGGCGCTGGCCACGTCGCTCTGGAGCTCGCCGCCCCGGATGGTGCCGCCCCGGAGGCTGAGCGGGGCCCGTCGACCGCCCTCGACGCCGTCGATCTGGGCCCCGAGCGCGCGCAGGGGCTGCACCAAGCGGCCCATCGGTCGCCGGCGCAGGCTGGCGTCGCCGGTGAGCGTGGCGAAGAAGGGCTGGCCCGCCAGCAGCCCGAGCAGGGTGCGCAGGGTGGTGCCGGAATTGCCGCAGTCCAGCACGTCCTGGGGCTCGTGGAGCCGCCCCGCCTGCCCCTGGACCACCAGCGCGCCGTCGGCCCGGCGGTGGATCGGCACGCCCAGCTGGCCGAGCACCGACTGGGTGCTGCGGGTGTCGCCGGCGTCGAGCGCGCCGGTGATCACCGCCTCCCCTTCGGCGATGGCGTTGAACAGCAGCGCCCGGTGGCTGATCGACTTGTCGCCGGGGAGCGTGATCACGCCGCGCAGCGGGCCTTGGGCGAACAGGCGCAGCGGACCCCCGCGGCGCTGCGGGGCCGCAGCAGGCTCGGTCATGGTGCGGAGGGCTCCGGGGTCGGGAGCGCGCGGGCCGAGGGCTCCAAGACCGCGCCGAGCGCGCGGAAGCGGCGGTAGCGGTCGTCCAGCAGCGCCTCGACGGAGAGCTCACGCAGCGCGCCGAGGTGTCGGCCCAGGGCCTCGCCCACCGCTGCGGCGATGGCCGTCGGGTCGCGGTGGGCGCCGCCGATCGGCTCGCCGATCACCTCGTCCACGACCTTCAGCGCGAGGCAGTCGGTGGCCGTGATGCGCAGGGCCTCGGCGGCGCGCGGCGCCTCCGCCCGATCCCGCCAGAGGATCGCGGCGCAGCCCTCGGGCGAGATGACGCTGTAGGTGCTGTTTTCGAGCATCAGGACGCGGTTGCCGACCCCGAGGGCCAGGGCGCCGCCGCTGCCGCCTTCGCCGATGACCACGGCGATGACGGGCACCCGGAGCGTAGACATCTCCATGATGTTGCGGGCGATCGCCTCGGCTTGGCCGCGCTCCTCGGCGTCCACGCCGGGGTAGGCGCCGGGGGTGTCGATGAAGGTGATGATCGGTCGGCCGTAGCGCTCCGCGAGCTTCATCACCCGCAGGGCCTTGCGGTAGCCGTCGGGCCGGGGCATGCCGAAGTTGCGCTTGATGTTCTCGCGGGTGTTCCGGCCCTTCTGGTGGCCGATGACCACGACCGGGCGGCCCTCGAAGCGGCAGAGCCCAGACACGATCGCCTGATCATCGTGCCCTGCGCGATCCCCGTGGAGCTCGGTCCAGTCGGTGAACAGCCGCTCGACATAGTCGAGGGTGTAGGGGCGGCTCGGGTGGCGGCCGAGCTGGGTGCGCTGCCAGGGGGTGAGCTGCGCGAAGATCTCGCGCTGGAGCAGCCCTGCGTGGAGGCTGAGCTGCTCGATGCTGGCCGAGAGGTCGGCGCCAGTCTCCCGCTCGATCTCACGCAGCGCTTCGACGCGCTTGTTGAGCTCGATGATCGGGCGCTCGAACTCGAGCACGGTGTCCATGGTGTGCTGCTCCAGAGTGCTGTACGGCGCGCCCTTTTGCCTGGGCGCCACCCACTACCAGGGGATGACCGCGGCGGCGCAGAGCGCCACGCCGACCCCGCCGAGGCTGTAAGCGACGTAGCCGACGGTGTTCACGCCCTTGGCGGCCGCGTCGACCTGCGCCGGGGTGGTGAGATCGGTGCGGGTCTGGTCGTTGAAGGCTTGGTTGCGGTTGTTGGCGATGATGAAGGCGGTGGTCGAGGCCACGAGGGTGCCGCCGCCCGCGGCCACCAGCGGCCAGCTCACCCGCCGGGCGGCGACCATCTTGGGCCCGTCCGCGGGCATGTCGAGGGGGGCCCCACCCGCGGCCCCACCGTCGGCGACGGCGCCGCCGCTCGGCTCGACCGGGGGCGTGACCGGCGCGATGGGCTCTTCATCCCCGAAGTCCATGCCGAACATGTCGCCCTCAGCCTCGGCCACCACCACGGTGGTATCGACGCCCTTCGGGCACAACTTCAACCACTTGGTCTTCTTGTCGAAGCGGGTCCACTGGCCGTAGACGACGTCGTCGGGGCAGGCGACCTGGGAGAGGTGCAGGCCCTCGATGACCTTGACGTCGGCGGCGGCGCGGGCGCCGTCGATGAACAGCTTGGCCGCCCCGACCTTCTCGGGGATCAGCGGAT
Organism: Deltaproteobacteria bacterium; assembly: GCA_947462115.1. Lineage (GTDB taxonomy): Bacteria > Myxococcota_A > UBA796 > UBA796 > UBA2385 > JAEUKK01. Next base: position 2,408 of record CANHON010000302.1, read on the forward strand.
CGACCCGGGGCCGGGCGCGCACCTCAGAGCGGAGCGCCTCGAAAAAGTCCCGCACCTCGCCGTTGTCGATGAGCGCCGGGTCCCACTCGTGCTCGTTGGCGATGGCGAGGGTGGCGCGCCACTCGTTGTTCCCGGCGTCTTTGTCGCCGGCGAGCCGCAGGGCCACGCCGCGGAGGTAGAAGATCTGGGCGACCTGCGTGGTGGAGACCACGGTGGTGGCGCTCTGCGCGGCGGCTTGGGCCGAGGTCAGCGCCGCGAGGGCCGCTTTGGTGTCGGAGCGCAGGAGGGCGGCGCGCGCGGCCTCGAGGTCTTCGGGCACGCCGGCGGCGGCTTCACGGCCATGGACGGCGGCCACCATCAGGAAGGCGGCGCCGATCGCGGCATGCATGGACAGGTCGCGGCGATGGCGAGGCCGGCGCATTCGATGCTCCTCGGAGGGGCGCGCCCACGGGCGCGGGCGACGGTCCGAGCCTACCACGGCGGGCCGGCCGCGGCCCCGGGGCTGGACCTCGGGCGGGGCGCTGGGTCGGCCTCGGCCCAGACCCGCAGCGCACCCCCGGGCGCCCGGGCCGAGAGCGCGGGATCCCCAGGCTGGACCGGGCGAATCGCCAGGCCAGAGACGCTGAGCGGCGCGCCGGCCGCCTGGACCGGCCAGGTGCCGGGGGGGAGCTGCAGCGAGAGCGCCCCCCGGGCCACGACCAGGTCCAGCCCCGCGGGCGAGATAGACTTCACGCTCAAGGTCCCCTCCCCTACGGTGATCTCGGCGAGCTCTGCGCCGATGACCTCGGCCGAGCCCCGGCTGATCTGAAGCTGGAGCGCCGCGACGCCCTCGACCCGGGCCTGGCCCTCGCCCAGCCGGACCTGCAGGCGAACGCCCGCCGGCAGCGTGAGCTGGTGGCGCACCGCGCAGCCGAGGTAGGCGCGGCAGCGCCCGCTGAGCCGAAGCGTCCCGTCGATCACCTCGTGGCGCAGGTTCAGCGCGCCGGGCGGGCCCAGGGCCTCGCGGGCCACCCGCAGCTCCTCCCCGGCCCGGACGTCGAGATCGCCCCGGTCGGCGTCCACCTCGACGGTGTGCACCGCGCCGGGCGGCCGCCAGTCCTCGGCGTAGCGGACCTCGCTGAGGCCGCCGAGGAGCACCGCGCGCGCGCAGAGGGCGGCGAACAGCAGAACGCCGAAGCTTCGGAGCGCTGTGGCCCAGCCGCTCAAGGTGGCGGCCCCCACAGCGCGGCGGCGAGCGCCCAGGCGTCCTCGGGCGCGGCCGGGCTCCAGCCCATGGAGCGGGCCCAGGTGCGTTGTTTTCGCGCGAGGCGCCAGGTGTCGCGCTGGGTGCGCCGGAGGGCCTCGTCGAGGTCCAGCTCGCCCTTGAGGTGGGCGACGAGATGGACATAGCTGAACGATCTCAAGGGCTTGCAGTCCGGGTCGGCCCCCTGGTCCAGCGCGCGCTGCAGCTCCCCGAGGTAGTCGCCCTCCAGCATCTCCGCGAGGCGCTGCGCGATCCGCTCGGCCAGATCGGGGCGATCCAGCCAGCACAGGCCGTGGGCGCGCGCCGGTCGGCCGGCCTCGCGGGCGTGCAGCGCGCTCATCGGCTCGCCGCTGAGCAGGCACACCTCGATCGCCCGGATGATGCGGACCCGGTCGTTGGGGTGCAGCCGGGCGGCGGTGGCGGGATCGAGCGCGAGGAGCCGGGCGTGGGGCGCCTCCAGGGCCTCGAGCTCGGCGCGGAGGGCCGGATCGGCCTCGGGCATCCGGGCCAGCGGACGCACCAGCGCGGCGAGGTAAAATGGCGTTCCACCCGCCACGATCACCGGGCGGTGGCTGGCGATGGCGGCATCGACCTCGGCCTCGAAGTCGGCGACGGTGAAGCCCTCGTGCAGGTCGCGCAGGTCGATGCCCCAGTGCGGCACCCGGGCGCGCGCCTCGAGCGTTGGCTTGGCGGTGCCGACCTCGAGGCCCCGGTAGACGGTCATCGCGTCGGCCGACACCACGCCGCCGCCGTAGCGCTCGGCGATCTGGTGGGCGAGGGCCGACTTTCCGGAGGCCGTGGGGCCGCCGAGGATGAGCAGCGGGAGGCTCATGGCCGTGCACCCCGGAGCATCCGGCCGAGCTCGGGCTCCGACACCGCGGCGCTGACCTCCGGCTCTTCGCCCGGGCGACCGCCAATGACGGCGTCGTAGCGCTTGAAGACCTCGCGCAGCTCATAGACCGAGCGGGCCTGGGCTTCGGGCACCGCGGCGCTCGCCACCCGATCGATGAGCGCGGCCAAGGGAAGGCCCTCGTCCGGGCCCTTCTCGTCGAGCAAGCCCTGCATCAGCGCCTCGGGATCGAGGCCGCTGAGCGCCAAGGGCAGCTGCTTGAGGATCAGGCTGCCGGCGCCAAAGGGCTCCAGCTCCACGCCGATCGCCCGGAGCTGCTCGTCGAGTCGGCTCCAGCGGGCCAGCGCCGCGGGGCTGAGCTGGAGCACGCGGGGGCTCAGCAGCGGGCGGCCGGGGCGGCCTTGTTCGGCGCCGGCGCGGAGCTGGGCGCGGACCAACCGCACACCAATGACGTGCTGGTCAATGATCACGAGGCCGTGGGGCCCCTCCGCGAGGACATAGCGCTGGCCCACTTGGCCGAGCAGCCGGAGGTCCTGGTAGCGCAGCGCGCCGTTGGCGGGTCGCGGCGAGGGTGCCGGCTCCACCTCCGCGACGGGCTCCACGAAGGTCGCGGGCGCGCGGTGGGGCGCCCAGCTGGGGCGGGGCTCCGCCATCGGCGTCCGTGCCCGCGCCCGATCGGCGCCGAGGCCGGCGACGGGCTCCACCGGAGAGGCGGGCTGCGCGGCGGTGGTGAGCGGCTGCGGCAGCACTTCGGACCGCTGCGGGGTGGCCTCGATAAGCTGCGCCGGACTCGCTGATGGATGCGGTTGACTGTATGGGCGCTGCGCCGGGTCCCCGGGGTGCTGCGGGTCGATATCGAACGGGCCGCCCAGGTCGCCGGTGGTCGAGATGGACGTGGGGATGGGGCTTGTCGCCTCGATGACCGGCGCGACCTGGCCCGTTGGCCCTGCCCCGCCGAGCCCGAGGGCCTGCTGGGCGCCGGTGGCGGTGGACTGCGACCAGGCCGCGCCGAGGGCCGGAAGCCCCACGTGGGCGCCCCCTTGGCTGAGCGCCGCCTGAAGGCTCCGTCCGACGCGCTCAATGACGTTCCGGCCCTCGCGGAACCGCACCTCGGTCTTGGCGGGGTGCACGTTGACGTCCACGTCCTCCGGCGGCAGGCGGAGCTCCAGCACGACGGTGGGCGCCCGAAACCGGGGGGTGACGGCTTGATAGGCCTCGGTCACCGCCCGGCGCAGCAGCCCGTCGCGCACCGCCCGACCGTTGACATACAGCCAGATCTGCGCCTGGTTCGCGGCGGTGTGCTCGCCGACAGGGCTGAGCAGCGCGTCAATCTCGTAGTCCTCGCGCTGATCTTGCCAGACGAGCAGGCCGCGCGCGGCGGTCCCGAGCAGGGCCTGG
>CANHON010000303.1 GCA_947462115.1 Deltaproteobacteria bacterium
CGCCCCCGACCGCCCCTGCGGGGCGCGCCGCGGTCGGCCGGGCGCTCAGCGGGCGTCCACCTGCTGAAGCAGCGCGGTGTGCAGCGGCATCGACAAGCCCCGCGCGGCCGCCGCCTCTGCCGCCCAGCCGGTCCGCCAGGCCCGCTCCTTGAGGCGCGCCGGAAAATGCCGGATGTTCGCCGAGTAGCCCACGAGCCGCTCCAGCAGCGCCCCCGGCCCGAGGTCGAGCCCGAGCTCGGCCACCAGCAGCGGGTGCAGCTCGGCGACCAGCGCGTCCAGGGCCGGCCGCCGGTGGTCGAGCAGCTCCCCCACGCTCGCCTGCTCCACCTCGCCGAGCAGCCCAAAAGCCAGGATCCAGCCGAGCTTGACGCTCAGCTCCCGGTCGAGCTCAGTCGGGCCCACCGCGCGGGCCGCCACCCCATGATCGGCCATCAAGCCCGCGACCCGGGCCGCCCAGCGCCCCGAGAACACGCTGTCGCCGCCGGGCACCGGCGCGCCGCCCGGCGTGGTCACCGCGACGTAGAGCGCGCCCTGGGTGGCCCCGCCGAGGCCGGCCCGGTCGAGCCAGGGCCGCAGCATGCCGTTCTGCACGAAGACCAGATCGGGCCGCCAGCTCGGGTGGGTCATGGCGAGCACAGCGTCCAGGTCGTCATTTCGAACACAGAGCACCACCGGCTGGCCACCGCCTGGGCCGCCGAGCACCGCCCGCGCGTCGGCCCGACCGAGGCCGCGCACCGACCAGGCGCCGCCGTCCATCTCCGACAGCATCCGGCCGATCCGGCCGGCCGACCCGAGCACCAGCAGCGCGCCGCCCCGCTCCAACGGGAGCCCGCTGCTCACCCCGGCACCAGCGCGCCGCCGCAGTCGAGCCAGGCGCCCACCCCGCCGTCCATGCTGGTGGCGTTGAACAGGCCCTTCTCGCGCAGCAGGGCCGCCGCCCGCAGCGAGCGCCCGCCCGAGGCGCAGTAACAGACGACCTCGTCGGCCTTCTCGAGCTCCCGCCACCGGGCGCCCAGCTCGTCGAGCGGGATGTGCAGGGCGCCGGCGATCCTGCCCTGGCGCAGCTCTTCGGCGGTGCGCACGTCCAGCAGCAGCACCGGCTCCCCGGCGTCGATGCGCTCCTTGACCTCCTGGGCGCCGGCCTCCATCCGCGTCAGCGCGCCCACATCGGCGGGCGGGGCGCTCGGCTCGGCGGGCGCGGGCGGCGGCGCAGACGGGCTGGGCACCGCAGCGGGGGCCCCGACGCGGGCCAGCAGCCGGGCGCCGAGGTGCTTGAGGGTCGAGCGGATCATGGGGCCTCCAAGGCTGCCCGCCCTCTACCCCGCGCCCGGCCGCCTGACCGGGCCGCGCCGCGCGCCGCCCCGCCGCGATAAGCCGACCGGAGCCCCCTCCTCCCCTTGAGCCCCCCATGCAGCGGACGCCGCACGCCGACCGTGGGCCCGAATCCGCCCGCCTCAGCCCGCGCGACCTGTGGAACCTCTCGGGCGTCCTCACGCTCAGCCGCTTCCCAATGGCCGTCGTCTTCCCCTTCGTGGCGCCCCACCGCGAGGCGGCCATCGGCCTCTACGTGCTGATGGGGCTCACCGACTTCTTCGACGGCTACATCGCCAGAAAACGCGGGCAAGTCAGCCACATCGGCGCGGTCCTCGACGGCTGGCTCGACAAGATCTTCCACGTCAACGCCGCCTGGTCCTTGGTCATCTACTACGACATGCCGGGCTGGTGGATGCTCTGCTGGTTCTCCCGGGAGATCGTGCAGGGCGTCCAGATCCCGTTTTTGGTCGGCCGCTTCGCCCAGGGGCGGGTGCGCCCCCACCACGCCACGCCCATCGGCAAGCTCACCACCTGGCTGCTGGCCGCCGCGATCTTTAGCGTGCTGTTCGGCGTTCCCATCGTCGCACAAGCGCTCACCCCGGTGATCGGCCTGCTCGGCCTCGCGGCAGCAGGCGGATACCTCCGGCGTTTCCTCCGCGAGCTCCCGGGCCTTGATCCCCAGCCTCGGCCCCAGCCCCGGCCCCAGCCCCGGCCCCAGCCCCGCGCCCATCCGCTTGAGCCTCCAGCCCGGATGGGTTAGCGGCCAGGGCTCGCAAAAACCCTGCCCGCCCGTTCACCCCCGGTCGGCAGGCCCCCCGAGGGCGCCGCCCGCTTGTCCGGCGCGCCGCCCCGACGCCCCCGGCCCCGCACCGCGCGGCGCCCACTGGAGCGATCTTGTCGCAGTCCACGCCGTCTTCGACCCCGCCGACCCCCGCCACCGTGCTCGAAGAGGAGCGCCACCTCGCGCGGGTCCGCAAGCTGCTCATCGAGCACCCGCCCGCGGTCAACACCCAGACCGACCAAGACCTCGTCGGCGAGCTCAAGCGCGTGCAGGACGAGTTCCGCACCGCCAAGCTCGAGGACCGCGGCTCGCTGATGGAGCAGATCAACGGCCTGACCGCCATGATCGACCAGCAGGCCAAAAAGGTCACCGTCGAGGAGATCGACCCGGCCAACCCCTACTTCGCCCACCTGCAGGTCGAAGAGGATGACCGCGCCCGCTCGGTGTTCATCGGCAAGGCCACCCGCCTCGACAACGGCCTGCGCATCGTCGATTGGCGCAACGCCCCCATCTCCCGCCTGTTCTACCAGTACGACGAGGGCGACGACTACAGCGAAGAGATGGGCGACCGGGTCCGCGAGGGCACGGTCCTCGCCCGCCGCACCCTGTTGGTCAGCGAGGGCGAGCTGCTGCGGGTCGGCACCCGCAAGGTCGACTTCGTCAAGGGCCGGGACGGCTGGCGCGAGTCTTCGCGGGACGCCCAGCGCTTGGCCGGCGGCGAAGGCGCGGCGCTCCGGGCCGGCAGCCTCGCCGGCGCCCGCCTCGGCTCCGGCACCAAGCTGCGCGCCGACAAGCACCTGCCGGACATCGCCGCGCTGATCGATCCCGAACAATTCAAGCTCATCACCGCCGACGACAGCGGCGTGGTCGTGCTCCGCGGCAGCGCCGGCTCCGGCAAGACCACCGTGGCCCTGCACCGCATCGCCTACCTCGCCTTCGAGAGCAAGCGGTTCAGCGCCAAGCGCTGCATCGTCATCGTCTGGGGCCGCGCCATGCGGGACTACGTGGCCCACGTGCTCCCGGCGCTGGGCGTCGAGGGGGTCGAGGTCACCACCTGGTCGGAGTGGTCGCGCGCCCGGATCACCGAGCTGATGCCCGATCTGCCCCTGCTCGTCGCCGACGACACCCCGGCCGCCGTCACCCGCCTCAAGCTCCACCCCGGCGTGAGCGCCCTGCTGGCCGAGCACATCGCCAAGACCCCCGGCCCGGGCACCCCGCGCCAGGTCATCGAGGACTGGGCCCACATCCTCACCGACAAGGTGGCCCTGCGCGCCGCCGTGGCCGGCGACATGAGCGAGGCCGCCCTCCAGCGCGCCCTGGACTGGACGGTCAGCCAGGCCACCGGCGTGGTCAACTACGCCGAGGGCGAGCTCGGCATCGACGCCCGCCTCGACGTCGAGGACGACGCCCTGCTCCTGCGGGCCTGGCAGCTCCGGGTCGGCAAGCTCCAGACCCTCGGCAAGCCCATCAACTACTGCCACATGGTGCTCGACGAGGTCCAGGACTTCTCTCCCGTCGAGGTGCAGGTGCTGCTCGGCGCGTGCGACAAGCACCAGAGCGTGACGATGGCCGGCGACACCCGCCAGCACATCAGCCAGGAGGCCGGCTTCTCGTCCTGGCAGGAGTTCTTGGCCCGCATCGGGGTCGAGAGCCGGGCCCTGTCCACGCTCGAGGTCAGCTACCGCAGCACCCACCCGATCACCCGCTTCGCCATTGACGTGCTGGACGACAATGACGAGCCGCCTCCCCGCACCACCAAGGACGGCCCGGCGGTCGAGCTGTTCCGCTTCGGCGACCACGGCGCCTGCGTGGCCTTCCTCTCGGAGGAGCTGCGGCGGCTGCTGGCCTCGGAGCCCAACGCCAACATCGCCCTGCTCACCCCGGACCCGGCCACCTCCGAGGTCTACTTCCAGGGCCTGCGGCGGGCCGATCTGCCGGACCTGCGCCTCGTCGAAGACCAGCGCTTCGCCTTCGCGCCGGGCATCGACGTGGTCGAGGCCACCCAGGTCAAGGGCCTGGAATTCGACTACGTCGTGCTTATCGAGGTGAGCGCGCGCCACTACCCCGACACCGGGCACCACCGGCGCCTGCTGCACGTGGCCTCGACCCGCGCGGTCCACCAGCTCTGGCTCACCTGCGTGGCCACCCCTTCGCCCATCTTGCCCGAGGCGGTACGCTGAAGCCGGCGGCGGCCCCGCCGCGCGCCCGCCCCCGCAGAGGAGCCCGAGCATGACCGAGCGAGACCCCAGCGCCCCGCCGCCCGAGCCCGCGGGCGCCGAGCCCGGCCGCCCCCGCCTCGGCGACCCCGCCTTGGTCCACCTCGTGCGGGACCGCCTCGCGGGCGGCGCCCTCGATCGGCTCGTGAGCGACGTGGTGCAGCACGTGCTCGAGCGTCCGGTCGCCGAGCTCCTCGACCCGGCCTGGCTGGCCCAGCAGGTGCTCACCGGCCTGCGGGCGGGCACCCGCGACGACCGCACCGAGCGCTGGGTGCGCGAGCAGCTCCGCGGGCTGCAGGCGGCGGTGCCCAAAGGCAAGCTCGGCGGCCACGTCCCCGCCGAGGTCCTCGCGCCGCTGCGGGTGGTGCTCAGCCGCACGCTGCTGTTCGACCGGGCCCTGGTCGGCCGCCTGCTCGACCACGACGCCGCCCGCCACCTCGTCACCGACCTGCTCTCCGGGGCCCTGCACAGCTTCGCCGAGAAGCTGCGCCCGGTCGCCAATATGGCCAGCGCCGCCAGCAGCCTGGGCCAGTCGATGGCCGGGGCCCGCGCCGGCCGCGGCCTCGACCGCCTCAAGCTCCTCAGCCAAGGCGTCAAGGGCCTGAGCGAGGGTGTTTTGGGCGGCATCTCCGCCGAGATCGAGCACCGGGCCGAGGGCAAGGTCAAGGACTTCGTGGACGGGGCCCTCAGCGCCGCCATGGACCAGGTGGCCGACCACCTCTGCGCCCCAGAGAACGCGGCCCGCTACGCGGCCTACCGCCTCCACGTGCTCGACACCGTGCTCGACACCGACAACCGCGTGCTGGTGGGCGAGCTCGACAAGCTCGACCCCGACAACCTCGTCGCCACCGTGGCCGGCGCCCTCCGCAGCCTCGCCGAGCGCCCGGGCTTCGAGGCCGAGCTCGAGCGGGCCCTGCGCGCCGGCGTGGAGGGCACGGGCGGCCGCAGCCTCGGCGACCTGCTGCGCGAGACCGGCCTCGAGCGCGGCGAAGGCGACGAGGTCTGGCGCGCCCGCCTCACCGACCAGCTCAGCGCCGAGGCGCGCATCTTCGTCGCGAGCGACCCATTTGGCGCTTGGCTGACCGACCTGCTCGCCTGAGCCCCTCCCTGGAGCCCCCATGTCCGCCCGCCCCCGCGCCGTGCTCGTCGGCGTCCTGCTGCCCGGGCGCGATCCCGCCGATCTCGCCGCCTCCCTCGACGAGCTCGGCCGCCTCTGCGACACGCTGGGCATCGAGCCGGTCGGCCGCCTCACCCAGCGCCGCAGCTCGGCCCGAAACATGGTGCTGCTGGGCGAAGGTGCGCTGGTCACCCTGGCCGGCTGGACCGGCGGCCCCGGCGTCATCTCCCGCGGCCCGGCCAAGAAGGTCCACAAGGCGGGCGTCCACGCCGAGCGCGACGAAGACGACGACGAGGACAGCGATCTCACCGACGCCGAGAGGGAGGCCGAGGCCGCGGGCGAGGCCGAAGACGAGGACGAAGCCGAGAGCGCGCGCGAGCGCGGGGCCGAGGACGACGCGGGGGCCAGCGGCCGCCGGGCCGACATGGTGGTGGTCGACCACGAGCTGAGCCC
>CANHON010000304.1 GCA_947462115.1 Deltaproteobacteria bacterium
CGAACAAGGCAGCGCGACCCCAGACAGACAGCGGCGGCTAACCCATACGCCCCAGGGCGCGCCACCTTGGCCGCGGCGCCGGCGCCCAGGGCCCGGACCGAGGCCCGCGGTGGGAGGCCAGCGGACCTCTGCAGCTACTGCGGCGGCTTCCAGCTGGCCAGCCCCAAGAAGGGCGATGGACGCGGTCCTGGCGGTCCCCCTGCTGCGGCGGGCAGGGCGCAGGGGCCGTCTTCGGGGCGGAGTCGGGCGGTGCCGGGCTCGTCGCAGAGGACGGGATCAGGCAGCCAGAGGGCCATCTGCTCGCTGATCACCTGCTCGAGCTCCAAGGCGGGGCCCTCGAACCAGCCGATGTCCAGGTCGTCGGCGCTCAGCCCGGTCTCGCCGGGGGCCTCGATCTCGGCCGTGACGGGCTGGTAGGCCAAGCTGACCGGCCCCGAGAGGCGGAGCTCCAAGGCGGCCAAGCAGCGGTCACAGGACCGGGGCAGGCGCACCGCCAAGGCGCCCGTCACCCGGGCCCCCTCGCCCTCTTGAATGACCTGCAGCCAACCTTCGAGGGCGGTCGGCGCGCAGCCGAGCCCGATCTGGGCGCCGGCCACGGCCCAAGGCAGGCCGAGATCGATCGCGAAGACAGCGCCCTCGCCGACGAGCTGCTCGACGAGAACACGCCCGTGGCGATGATTGTCGGCAGAGAGCCCGCCGGTGCGGGCGGCGGGGCCCTCGGGCAGCGCGGCGCCGAGGCGCGGGTCGGGGTCGGGCTCGAGGGGCGGCGCTTCGGGGGGCTCCGGCGCGCCGATCGCGTCGTCCTCCGCTGCGACCTCGGGGATCGCGGCGCCCATCCGGGCCAGCAGCCGGTCGAGCTCGTCAATGTTGAAGGGGTCTTCTGAGGTGCCGCCGCGTGCGGTGCCCTTCGACTTTCGCATCATCCACTCCGATGGGGCAGCCCTGCGCCGCCAAGCCCAGGGGTCTATCGCCGCGCGGCGCCGAGCGCGTCGAGGAGCGCGCCGGTCCACGGCGGGGGCGGCGCGGCGCCGAGCGTGGGGTGGCAGCAGCGCCGGCCGCAGGCGCGCACGGCGGCCCGGGTGGGGTCGGCCGTGGCCCAGGCCTCGCGGAGCGGCTCCGGCGCCCCGGGCTTCGAGATCGGCGCTTGAAAGGGGCAAATCCAGGCAGAGCCGTCCGCCCGCAGCTCGACCCGCAGCGCGCCCACCGGGCAGCCGCCGGGCGTGGCCGGGGCGCCGGGCTCCCCGTCGTCGGCGGCGAACATGCGCTCCACGGCGCGCCTTTGGGCTGGGTCCATCGGTGCGGCGAGGCCGGCCGCCACGAGCTCCTCCCACCCGGCCGCGCTGGGCACGCGCGAGGCCCGAACGCTCGGCTCAAACTGCAGCGGCGGCAGGCCGGCCGAGACCACGGCCTCGGCGAGGCGGCGGGCCTGGTTCGGCGCGCCTTCGGCCCACAGCAGGGCGATGACGATGCGGCAGCCGCTCCCCCGCCGCTGCTTGGACGCGGAGAGCAGGGCGGCCGCGCCGGCGGCCTGGGCCGAGGCGCCCGGCTCCAGCACCACCCGAAGCTCGTCGAGGTCGAGATCGATGAGCGCGTCGGCCACCTCGGCGTCGATCCCCTCCCCGCTCAATTGGAGCTGGGTGATGAAGTCCAGCCGCCGTGCGAAGCGCGCGACGCCCAAAACGAGGTCCAGGTCGTCACCTGCGACGATTGAAACGGGACACGGACCGCGCCAAGCCGAGAGCTCCGCGAGCGCGGCCTGCCAGGCGTCTAGGTCGCGGGCGGCCGGGGTGGGTTGCCCCCACGGGGCGCTGTCCAGGCGGAGCTGAAGCTGCGCGGGCCCGCCAAAGCCAGCCCCCTTCCCCACCGCCGAGGTGAGCTGGCCGAGGGCCGCGCCCGCGGGGCCGCGGAGGGCGCCAGCGCGGAGGGCCCGGAGGCGGGAGACGAGCAGCGGCAGGGTGGAGACGAGGGCAGCCATGGGCGGGGGCCTGCGTTTTGGGGCGAAGGGGTCGGACGCCGGCCGGCTAACGCGACCCCGCGGACCTGCGGCCCTGCGCCCCGGTTCCTGCACCTGCGCGCCGCGGTCGGGATATACGGCCGCCGCGCGGCGCAGAGGCGCCCGTGACCGCCTTCAGCCCTGAGCGCCGCATGCACCGCACCTCCGCCGCTGCCTTCGTCGGGATCACCGCGCTGACCCTGTCTCTCGTCGGCTGCCAAGATCAGGGTCCGCCGCCCTATGCGCAGTACCGAGACGCGGTGCAGCCGCTGCTCGCCGAGAACACCACGCTGGTCAAGCACTTCGAGCAGCTCGCCATCAGCCTGAAAAAGCGCACCGACGCCGCGCCCGATCCCAAGGCCATCGCCGCCCAGCTCGACAGCACGATGCTGCCCGCCGCGCGGAGCTTGTCGGAGCGGGCCGAGGCCGTCACCCTCACCGAGGCGAGCCTCGCGCCGGTGCACCAGCACCTCGTCAACGCCTGGTCGCACCGGGCCGAAGCGTGGTCCAACCTGCGCGACGCCTACGGCAAAGACGACCTACAAGCCCTGGATCAGGCCATCGAGCTGAGCACCCAGAGCCACCTCCTCGAAGATCAGTGGTTTGACGAGGCCGACGCCGCCCTCCGCACCCAGGGGCTGTACCTCGTCCGCTACCCGGACCCTGCCGGCGGCTGATTCGCCGCGTCCGAGGCCCGATCTGCGCGCGGCCCCTCATGCAGGCCCTGGGGGGCGAGCGATGGCCGCCGGCCCGACCGACCCGATCGGCGTCGAGGCTGGCGCGCGCCGCCGGTCCGCCCTCGGCCCTTCGCCTTTTGTCATCTAAACAACGACCCCTACGCCAATCTGGCACGAGATCGCCATGAGCCTCCGCGTCCGCTTCGCCCCGAGCCCCACCGGCCACCTGCACATCGGCGGCGCGCGCACCGCGCTGTCGAACTTCCTGGAGGCCCGACGGGAGGGCGGGATCTTCGTGCTGCGCATCGAGGACACCGATCCCGAGCGCAGCAAGCGCGAGCACGAGGAGCAGATCCTGCGCGATCTCGCCTGGCTGGGCCTGCGGTGGGAGGAGGGCCCGGACGTCGGCGGCCCCTTCGCGCCCTACCGGCAGTCGGAGCGCTACGACCGTTACCGCGCCGTCGCCGAGGATCTGCTGGCCCGCGGGCACGCCTACCGCTGCAACGCCTCTTCGGAGGAGCTCGACGCCCTGCGCGCCGCTCAGACCGCCGCCGGCGAGGACCCCCGCTACGACCGGCGCAACCGCGAGGCCAACCTCGGCCCCGACTGCGGCCCCCACGTCATTCGCGTCAAGATGCCGATCGAGGGCGTGACCGTCCTCGACGACCTCATCAAGGGCCGCATCGAGATCCCCAACGAGAAGCTCGATGACCTCGTGATCATCCGCTCCGACGGCACGCCCACCTACAACTTCGTCGTGGTGGTCGATGATCACGACATGGGCATCACGCTGGTGGCCCGCGGCGACGACCACGTCAACAATACGCCCAAGCAGATCCACATCTACCACGCGATGGGCGCGGAGGTTCCGCGCTTCGCCCACCTGCCGATGATCCTCGGCCCCGACGGCAGCCGCCTGAGCAAGCGCCACGGCGACACCAGCCTGGGGAGCTACCGCGACATGGGCATCCTCGCCGAGGCCATGCTCAACTACTTGGCGCGCCTCGGCTGGTCCCACGGCGACCAAGAGGTCTTCACCGAGGCCGAGCTCATCTCCTTGTTCCGCCTGCAAGACGTCGGCAGCAGCGGCGCCCGCTGGGACATGGACAAGCTCAAGTGGCTGAACCAAACTTGGATCCAGGGCATGGCGCCCGCCGAGCTCACCCACCGCTGCCTGCCCTTCTTTGAGGCCCAGGGCTACGCGGTGGCCGAGCACCAAGATCGGCTCGTGCACATCGTCTCGGCCCTGCAGAAGCGCAGCCCCACGCTCGTCGATCTGGCCTCCCAGGCCCGCTTCTTCTTCGTGCCCGACGCCGAGCTCAGCTTCGACGAGGCCGCCGTCGGCAAGCACCTCAAGGGCGAGGCCGGCACCCTGCTCCGCTCCTTGGCCGCCCGCCTCGCCGCGCTGAGCGACTGGTCGGAGCCGGCCCTGAGCGCCGCCTGCGAGGCCCTGCTGGCCGAGCTCGGCCTCAAGATGGGCAAGCTCGCCCAGCCCGTGCGCGTAGCCCTCACTGGCCAAGGCGTGGGCCCCGGCCTCTACGAGATGCTGCTCGGCCTCGGCCAAGCCCGCTCGGTGGCCCGCCTTGAGGCCGCCGCCGCCAAGGCGAACCCGCCCGGCTGAGCGTCCCTCCCCTCCTGCAGAACACTGGCCCTCACGTCAACCTCATCGATCTTCCGCCACCTCGAATAAACTTGATGAGGCGGGCTTGACGGCAGGGGAGGGTCCTGATAAAGAAGCGGCGTCCTTGGGGGGGCGCGCTGAGGCGGTCGAGAGAGCAATCTCCCGGTCATCCAGAGCGTCTCGGCCGACATCGGCCTGCACCTCCCGCATTGGGGCGTGGTGCAATTGGCAGCACACCGGATTCTGACTCCGTAGGTTCCAGGTTCGAGTCCTGGCGCCCCAACCACTTGGGCTCCTATCGTCTAGAGGCCAAGGACATAGCCCTCTCACGGCTAAGACACGGGTTCGAATCCCGTTAGGAGTACCACCCTTCGCTCCCATCGTCTAGAGGCCTAGGACATCGCCCTCTCACGGCGACGGCACGGGTTCGAATCCCGTTGGGAGTACCATACGACCCTGTGATCGCGTCCACCACGGTGTTTTCATCGAGGCGGACTGCTCGAAAACGAAGGTTTTTGGGCTCGCCGGTCACAACGGTCACAACCCCCTCGGGGGTTGCACCGTGCCCCCTCTCCCCTTCATCTGGGAGAGGGGGTTTCGGCGTTTCAGCGTGCTATGCTGCCTTTTGAGCGAGCCCGGCGCGCGAAAGTGGTTGGAGCTGCTCGAAGGGCGCCGCGCGCGGCCGTTCAAGGCGCCGCGGCTCGGGCGCAGAGGCTGGCCGCCGAAGGGCTGTGACCGGCGGGTGTCCAAAACGCTGCAAAAATGGCGTGCTGGTCGGGTGATCGGTTGTGACAGGCGCGCTCGGCGGGCGGCTTGGGCTGGAGATGGCCGCGCGGCCCGGTTGCCGGGCTCGGTGGGCCGAAGAGCGGCTGCGCGGGGAGCTCAGACCTGGGCTTGGCTGTGTCGGAGGCTGCCAGCATGAGCGGCGCGCCCCCTCAAGCAGGGCTGGCCTGCCCTCGATGCGCGCGGCCCCGACCCGCAGCGGCGGGCTGGCGGCGGGTCTGCTGGGCCTGCTCCGCCCGCGACCATCGGGCGCGGAAGCGGGCCCGCCCGTCAGAGGCGCAGCGGGCCCAAGGCGACGGCTGCGCTTCTGACGGCGGGGGCCCGGCTCCCCTCCCCTCGCCCGACGAGGCCCGGGCCTGCGCCCGCTGCGGCCTCGCCCTCGACGGTCGCCGGTCCGACGCCCGGTGCTGCGGGGCGCGCTGCCGCGCCGCGCTCGCGAGGCACGGCCCGGTCTCGCGGGCCGACCGGCTGGCTGCCCGCTGGGGGCTGCTGCCCCGCGGCCTCTGGCGCACGCCGCCGGCCTTGGTCGCAGCCGTCGCCGCCGAGCTCGGGGGCGCCTTCGGCCTCGACGCCGGCAGCGCCGGCGACGACGCCGTGGCCCCGCGCTGGCTGACGCCGGACGACGACGCGCTGGTGGCGAGCTGGGCGGCGGCCTGCCACCCGGAGCACCGCCGGGCGTGGTGCAACCCGCCCTACACTAAGGGCGCGGGCGGCGCCGGCGGGGCTGGGCTGCTCGCCTGGGTGGAGGCCGGGGTGCGCGCCCGCGACGAGGGCCTCGTGGTGGCGATGCTCGTGCC
>CANHON010000305.1 GCA_947462115.1 Deltaproteobacteria bacterium
GGTTGAAGATGCGCTCCCGATCGGCCTCGGGGACGCCCGGGCCCGTGTCTTCGACGGCGAGCTCGGCGGCGTCGGCCAAGGCCGTCAAGCGGAGCGTGATCTGACCGTCTTTGGGCGTGAACCGCAGGGCGTTGGCGAGCAGGTTGAGCACCACCCGCTCGACCTGGTCGGGGTCGGCGACCAAGGGCAGGCGGCTCGGGCCGACGGTCTCGATCTGGATGCGCTTGCGGCGGGCCAGCGGCGCGGCCTCTTCGGCGAGGCGCTCCACCAGCGCGCGCAGCTCCACCGGCCCGCGGTGCAGGCGGAGGGCCTCGCCGTCGATGCGCGACAGCATCAAAAGGTCGTCTACGAGGTGCAGCAGCCGCAGGGCGGAGCGGCGGGCCAGGCTGAGCTGCTCGACCGCCGCGGCGCCGCCGGGGCCCGGCTCGGCGTGGGCGGCCTCGAGCTGGGCCTCCAGCGGCGCGAGCACCAGCGTGAGCGGGGTGCGGAGCTCATGAGATATGTTGTTGAAAAAGGTTGTCTTTGCCGCATCCAAGGCCAGCAGGCGCTGGTGGGCGGCGGCGAGCTCCAGGCGGCCCCCGTGCGCCCGTCGGCGGCCGGCCGCGGCCTGCCAGCCGGTCACGCCAGCGACCAGGGCCCCCAGCCACAGCACGACGTTGACTGTGATCCACACGCCCACCGGTCCGGTCAGGTCGAGCTGGATCATGACGAGGTCGTAGATCAGGACGAGGCCGCCGAAGGTGGCCGCGGCGTGCTGCCAACGCCAGGTGAGGGGCAGGGCTGCGAAGCCCAAAAAGGTGAGCAGCAGGGCCTCGTGGTAGCCGCTCGTCGCCCCGCCCACGAGGGCCGAGACGGTGATCACCCCGAGGCCGATGGTCCAGGCGGCGGCCAGCGAGGCCCGCAAGACCTGCTGCGGCTCGCGCAGCCGGGGGCTCAGCAGGGCGAGGAGGCCCAGCGCGGCGATGATGCCGAAGCGGGCGCTGAGCAGCGCGGGCATCGACTCGGGCGCGATCGCCTGATCGACGGGGATGAAGACCAGGAAGGCGATGACGCCGAGGCCGAGCGCCACCCGCAGCGAGCGCTGGGCGGTGGCCTGCTGATCGGTGAGGAACGCGGCCTCGGCGCTGGGCGCTGCGCTCATCGGCGCGCCCGCAGGCAGACGGCTTGGGCCGGCTCGCCGAAGCTCGACCAGCGCTCGAGCTCGGTGAAGCCCGCGACGCTGAGCAGCTCGGCGAGCTCATCGCCGTCGTAGAAGCGGTAGCGGCCCTCTTCCTCGAGCCGCAGCAGCTCGCTGCCGGCGTCGAGCATGCGCCGCGCGGCGGTCAGCAAGGCCTCCCGGGCCGCTTCGCCGCCGAGGAGCTCGGCCGGCGTCGCGCGGAGCTGGTCGATGCAGGCCGAGAACAGCGTCGAGGTGTCGGCGTCGCGCACCATCGACGACAGCACGAGCTCGCCGCCCGGGCGCAGCACCCGGCGGATCTCGGCCAGCAGATCGGCGGGCTGCTGCAGGTAGGACAGCACGAGGCTCATCGCCACGCGGTCGAAGCTCGCGTCGGCGAACGGCAGCCCGTCGGGGGCGCCGGCGGCGGCCGGCGCGTGGAGCGCCCCCGCGATGGCGGCGATGGCGGGCAGCAGGCTCGGTTCGAGGGCGCCCCGGGCCACCAGCGCGCTGAGGTCGACCGGCCGACCCGCGGCGGCGGCGCTCAGGGCGGCCCGGGCGGCGGGGCTGCGCTCGGCGGCGCGGTCGAGGGCCGAGAGGGCGGCGGCGTCCACCGCGAGGCGCCCGCGCAGCTCGGAGAAGGTGCGGAGATCGCCCGCGGCGAAGCGCCGGGCGGCGGTCTTGGGGCAGCCGTCGAGGTCGGCGGCGATGGCCTCGACCCCTGGCACCTTCTCGTGCAGGCGGGCGATGGCCTCCGGCACCAGCTCGACCACCACGAGGCGCCCTTCGCCGCCCATGCGCGCGGCGAGGGCTTGGGTCAGGTTGCCGGTGCCCGCGCCCAGCTCCAGCACGTCGAGGCCGCGGGGGGCCACCCGCTCGGCCTGGCTGTCGATGAGGGTCGAGTAGCTGGGAATATAGGCCAGCACGTCAAAGCCGAGTCCACCATCGGCCAGCAGGTAGCGGCGCCAGAAGCTGCGGCTGTCCTCGCTGGGGGCGCTGCGCACCGCGGCCCACTCGGCGGCCTCGGCGTCCACGAGGCGGGACAGGGGCGGGCTCCACGGCGCGACGGCGCTGCGGTGGACCTGCCACCACAGCGCTTGGGCGATGAGGGCGAACTGCCGCCGCGCCTCGCCGCCGGTGCGGGGCACGTGCCCGCTGTCGGCCACCACCAGCCGGCGCGCGCCGGGCGCGGCCACCTCCATCAGCCGGCGCACGCGGGCCAGGTCCATCCAGCCGTCGTGCTGGCCGGCGATCCACAGCACGTCGGCGTCGATCTGGGCCATGTGGGCCTCCGACTCCTGCAGGCCGCCGAGGCCGAGCGCCTGGACGTCCTGCCAGAACCGCTCGCCGTCCACGAGGCAGCCGATCAGGGTGACGAGCCGGGCCGCCGGGCCGCCCGCCACGGCCGGGTCGTGGTGGCCCGACACGTGCAGCACGGCGTCCCGCGGCTCGGGCGCGCCCATGTAGGAGATCCACAGGCTCGGCTTCCGGCCGGGCAGCCCGCCGCGGGCCAGCGCCGACATCAGCGCACAGGCCGCGAAAGAGACCGACATCACGATGATCTCGGTGGGGCGCAGGCGGGGCGTGGTCTCGGCCCAGCGCAGGGCGCCCGCGAGGTCGTCGATGACGCCCGAGAGCCGGTAGTGCAGCGTGTGCTTGCCATCGGCCTCGTTGCCGGGGTCCTTCTCCGAGGCGCCGAGGTTGTTGGTGCCATCGAAGCGCAGCACGGCCACGTCGGCGTGCTGACGGGCGAAGGCCTCGGTGACCGTGAGGGCGAGCTGGGCCATCTGCTCTTTGCGGCCGCCGAAGCCCGGAACGACGATCAGCAGGGGCATCTCGGCCCCATCCTCGGCGTCCGGGCGCGCGAGATCGAGCAGGGCCTGCACCTCGAGGCCCGCCCGGTTGGGGAAGCGCAGCTGCCGGTCGGCGGAGCGCACCGCCGGCGCCGCGAGGGCCTTGCGGCGCTTGCCCCGCAGCGCGCGCAGCAGGTGCAGGCCGAGGTCGGCGGCCCGGTCGAGGGTCTGGGCCCACCAGCCCCCGGCGGTGGTGCGCCCTTCGGCCTGCAGCGCGTGCCGGTTGGGTCCGAGCGAGACGCCGACGCGCACGATGCCCTCGGGCTCGGCGATCACGCTCGCGACCTGCGCGCCGAGCAGCGGCCGCTCGCCGTCGGCGTCGACGATGCGGGCCTCGGGGAGCGCTGCCCCGGGGCCGCTCAGCCAGCGATCGGCGGACGATCGGAAGGACAGGCCCGCGGGCCCCACCTCGACCACCGGGAAGCTCAGCTCGCCGCCCACCGGCAGCCGGAGCAGCAGGCGCGTGCCCTCCACCGGTCGGCGGCTGCGGCCCCGCCGGTCGGCGAAGCCCAGGGCCTGGGGCAGCGGCGCCCGGAGCTCCCGACCGTCGACCTCGACGTGCGGCAGGGCAAAGGCGTAGCTGCGGTGCGTGTGGTCGAGGGTGACCCACAGCGGCTGGTGGGGCGGCGGCCGGGCCGCTCCCCGCGCCATCCGAAAGCGCAGGCCGCCCGCGGGCGCGCCCTCGGCCGGGGGCAGGAGGTCGTCGAGGGTGGCCTCGTACATGCTGTCTTCGTGTTGGAGCACCAGCTTGGCGGCGCCGCCCTTCACGGCCCCGAGCAGCGCGGCGATGCGCGCAGGGTCGGTGAACAGCGGGGCGGTGCGCTGGGCCGGGTCGAGCACCCGCGCGGCGGCGGCCCGGGCGCCCTCGACCGAGCCCGCGCGGGCGAGCTCGCGGCGGAGCTTGCGCCGATCGGCCCCGTTGAGCCCAACGAGGCGCGCCCCCACGCCATCTTCCGCTTGGCGCACCACTTCGAGCTCGGCCCGCATCGCGCCGCTGGCCGCCTCGACCCGCACCGGCAGCTTGGCGCCGACGGGCAAGGGGGTCGCGGTCTGCAAGAACAGCCCGTCCGCCGTCGCGTCGCGCGTGCGGCCCAAGTAGGCTCCGCTGTCGGCCGCCCACACTTGGAGGCGCAAGTAGGGTCTGGCCATGCCCCGTTGATCGGCCGACGGCGGGCCGGAGCGCGGGGTGGGCGTGGCGTCGGGGGGGCCGATGGTCGGCATGCAGGCGCGCCTCTCGCCCGCGGAGCTGCGGGGTCCCCGAGCGGTAGCCCTGGCGAGGCATGGCGACCATCCCCCCCCGTAGCGGAGGCGGGTTCTTCGGTTGCCTCCCCGTGTGTGACCGGATTGAAGTGGCGGGGGGAGGGCGAGCGGCGCGATTCGAGGGGCCGAAGCCCCCGAGCTCAGCCCAGGCCCAGGCTGCCCGCGCGGCGCTCATTCCTCGATCCCGCAGCGCTGAGCCTGTGGGATCGAGGGATGGGCGCCGGCGGCGGACCTTCGCCCGGGCCTACTCGCAGAGGCCGGCGCTGTTGCAGGTGCCAGCGCCGCAGTCGGCGTCCCGGCCGCAGGACTGGCAGGTGGTGTCGGCGCCCGTGCTGGACCGCAGCAGCTCGGGCCCCGCCACGATCTCCAAGCCGGGGATCGGGGTGAACTTGTGCGGCGGCGAGGTGAAGCCCGTGTGGCAGCAGGGCTGGTAGTCCTGAAGGCCGGGGACGAAGCCGGGTCCCCACACGACCTCGAGGGGATCCAGGTCCCAGCTCTGGTTCGTCTGCCACTGCAGCTCGAAGGGGTAGAGGCCCGGCGCCTCGAAGCGCAGCCAGCGGAACTTCTTCCAGCCGCCGGAGCCCCAGCTCACCCAGGCGATCTCCTGGCCGGCGATGAGCAGCCGGGCGCTGTCGTTGCCCATCAGGCCGATGGTCGCGTTGAGCATGTCGGGCGTGACAACGAGGTAGCCGCGGAAGCGCGCCGCGCCGGTGCCGCCGGTGGGGCTGCTCGCCGGCCAGGGCCGGGTGGTGGCCGTGTAGTTGCCGGGCGCACACAGGCCCCAGGTGTGGCCGCAGGAGCAGGTGAAGTCCAGGGCCGGCTCGACCCGATCGACGCGGCTGAGGGGCGCGCTGCCGATGCCGTCGAGGTTGTTCATCCCAAGGCTCATATTGCTGATGTTGTGCGGATCGTGCCCGAGGCCGGTCTGCGCATAGCTCCCGCAGGCGCCCGCCGCGCCCTCCAGCGGGATCGTCAGGCCCTGGTCGGCGATCTGCAAGACCACCGCGCAGCTCTCGTCGATGGTGCCGTCGCAGTCCTCGTCCACGCCGTCGCAGGTCTCCTCCATCCCGGGTCGGCGGCGGGCGTCGCCGTCTTCGCAGTCGGTGGCGTCCTCCGCGGCGCCGGTCGGCAGGCTGCTCGCCTGGATCGGCGCGCTGGGATCACCGTGCCCGTCGTTGTCATCGTCTGCGTAGTAGGTCTGCAGCGCGCCATCTTGGCAAACGAAGGGGCGCTCTTCGGTGCAGGTCGCCGCGGACCAGGCCCCGTCGGCGCCGACGCCCAGGCAGCGCGCCTCGGCGGCCGGGGCGGGCGTGCTCGGCCAGCCGGCGAAGGTCCAGTCGCTGCCGTCGGCCCAGGTCCAGGGGGCGCCCGGCTCGGCGCGGCCGCCGGCCCACAGCGCCGGATCCCCGTGCAGGTCTTCGGCGAGCTCAGCGGCGTCGGCGCCTTCATCGGCGGTCTGGAGGCTCGCCAAGCTCAGGCCGTCCTCGGCGCAACGGGCCTCGGCCTCGGCCCAGCGGAGGGGCTCGTCGCAGATGTAGAGGGTCTTCTCGTCGAGCTCGAGGGCCTCGCAGGCGCACTGCA
>CANHON010000306.1 GCA_947462115.1 Deltaproteobacteria bacterium
TACGGTGCACCTTCGCGCCCGAAGGTCAGGGCGCAGGACCTCCTCCGTATACGCGCCTGCCGTCCAATCCGGCAGATCGCAGGCCCCCGGCCTCCCGCCGTCCCCGGTGAAGCTGAGTTCGGAAGGAAAGCCTTCGCTCGCGTTGGGCCACAACAACCAACTACGGACGCGCGGTGAATACCCCTCCCGACCGCAGCAACAGAGCGCCACCCACATCAGTGACAGCGCCGTCACGGAACCCAGGCACCCGCGCGATGAACGCCCCTCAGCCATCTCCAACCCTCACCCGGGGGCGCTTCTGTTGGATCAAGTCCGCCACCTCCCTCTCCATAGATGGGCGCTCCGGTGTGGTCCGAACACGGGAAAAGGGCAGCGAAGCGAGCGCAGGCCCGCGGGTCTGCTGCGCTGGGTCGTCGATGCGGCGCGCGGGGCGCCGGGGCGCAGGCCTGCCACCAGACGGCGCTCGCAGTCGCGGACCGGAGCGGCGGGAGCTTGCCCGCGCTGGACCTTTGGGATTGGCGTCAGCGACGACACGCTCATGCTGCAGGAGACGGGACGCGAGCTGCAGCACCGGGGCCTCCTTCCGATTCGCCCACCGTAGCACGCGCCCCGCGCCGACGTCGGACCGGGGGCGCTGCGCCGCGGCCGATCGGCGGGCCTGCATCTAGGGAGTTCGCCGCGGCCGCCGAGCCCGGCGCCGGCGCCCGGCTGGGCTACAGCCGCCCGAGACCCAGGGCGCGCCCCCTTCGCGCCCGGCACCGGAGGCCCCCATGAGCGATTCGCCCGTCACCTTCATCGTCGGCGCGGCCGGCGGCATCGGCGCGGCGCTGTGCCGACAGCTCGCGCAGCAGGGCGCGCGGCTCGTACTGGCCGGGCGCACTGAAGCGCCGCTTCAGGCCCTGGCCGACGAGGTGGGCGCCGAGGTCGTCGTCCTCGACGCGCGGGACGCCGACACCACCAAGGCCGCGGTCGAGGCGGCTGCCGCCCGCCACGGTCGACTCGACGCGGCGGTGAACCTCGCCGGCTCCATCCTCCTCAAGCCGGCGCACCTCACCTCCCCCGCCGACTGGGAGCAGGTGATGTCGACCAACCTGGGCACCGCCTTCTCCTTGGTGCGGGCGGCGGCCCCGCTCATCGGCCGGGGCGGCGGCGGGTCCATCGTGCTGATGAGCTCCGCGGCGGCCCGGATCGGGCTCGCCAACCACGAGGCCATCGCGGCCGCCAAAGCCGGCGTTCAAGGCCTCGCGCTCAGCGCCGCCGCCTCCTACGCCGCGCGGGGCGTCCGGGTGAACGTCGTGTCCCCGGGCCTGGTCCGCACGCCGCTGTCGGCCCGCATCGTGGGCAGCGAGGCCGGCCTTCGCGCGAGCGAGGCCATGCACGCGCTCGGCCGGGTGGGCGAGCCCGAGGAGGTCGCCCGGGTCATCGCCTTTTTGCTCGACCCCGGTCAGTCCTGGATCACCGGCCAGGTCTTCGGCGTGGACGGCGGCCTGGGCACCGTGCGCGCCCGCGCCTGAAGGCCGTCCAGCTCAGGGTGCGGTGCGGACGAGCCGGAAGCCGAGCGCGCCGTGCCGCAGCTCCGGCACGTCGTCGCGCCGGTCGGAGACCCGGAGGTTCTGGTCCGAATCTCCCCAGCTGCCGCCCCGGATGACCCGGGTGTCGGCCGAGGCCAGGCCGAGCGGGTCGGTCACCGCGCCACCGGCGTAGGCGTTGTATTGGTAGCCGTCCCACACCCACTCCATGACGTTGCCGCTCATGTCGCGCAGGCCGAGGGCGTTGGCCGACTTCTTCCCCACCGGATGGGTCTGCTGGCCGCTGTTCCCCTCGGTCCAGGCCACCGCGTCGGCGCCCTCCCCGCCGGCGAACAGCGGGTCCCGGCCACCGCGCGCGGCGAGCTCCCACTCGGCTTCGGTGGGCAGGCGGTAGCCCAGGCAGGCCGTTCCTTTGGGCCAAGTCACCGACTCGCCGCTCACAACATAACAGGCCTCCAGCCCCTCGGCCGCCGACAGCTTGTTGGCGAAGGCCACCGCGTCGAGCCAGCTCACCTGCTCCACCGGGCAGAGCGCCCCGCAGGAGGTGAACTTCGACGGGTTACTGCCCATGATGCGCTGGTAGAGGCCCTGGGTCACCTCCGTCTCGCCCACGAGCAGGCCGCGCTTGAGCGTCACCCGCCGCGCAGGCCGCTCATCACCGTTGCAGCTGGTGGTCTGCGCCGCCGTGCAGCCCACTTGGGCCGCGCCCGCCGGGACCAACCGGAGGGCGTAGCCACTGCTCCCCGCCGCTCCGCCGCCCGCCACCAACGCCGAAGACGACGCAGCCGACGCAGCCGACGCTGAAGAGGAAGGAGCGGGCGGGGGCGCGGCCACCGCAACGACCGGGGCCGGGGCGACCGCCACAACCGGGGCGGCCACCGCGGGGGCGCTCGGCGGCGCGGCGCCGACCAAGCCGGGGACGAGCTGCCCGAGGCCCTTGGACTTGAAGCCCACCGGCACCTGGCCGGCGCTCTCCTGCACGCAGTCGCTAAAGCCGGCGGCGTCGGCCTCGCCCAGGGCGACGACCCGGCCGTTGGCCTCGACCCGCTTGCACACAGTGTTCTTGACAATGGCCACCAGCACGTCATGCACGACGATGGCGCCGCTGAGGTCTTGGAAGCGCGCCGCCACCTCCAGCTCGGCCCGGCAGGCCTCGGTGGGCTGCAGCTTGCCCAGCGGGATGGTGCGCTGCTCGGGGTCCACGAAGGTGAGCTGCTTGGTGATGCCCGCGCTCGCCGCGGCCGACCCTGCACCAAAGCTGCCCTTGACCCCGCCCTTTAGCGTGCTGGCGATGCTGCTCTGCGACATCACCTCGACCTCGGGCTCCACCAGCACGCAGCCGGTGGCCACGACGTCGTGGGTGCCGCGGGCGTTGGGCACGAGCACCGTGCCCGGCTTGTAGATGCCCGACTGCGTCGGCGTCGCCGTCCAGCCCTCGGCCTCGACCACCTCCTGCAAGGTGGGCACGCGGTCCACCACCACCGGGGGAGGCTTGGCGAGAACAACGCGCGGAACGCCAATCAGAGCCGAAGCACCGAGCGCGAGCAGCGCGGCCCCGCGCAAAGAGGGGGCGCTGGCGGTCGGGGAGCGGGTGGAGTGGAGCGCGGTCATGGGGGGGGACCTCCTGGGCCATGCGTACTAACCCGAAGCCCGCGCAGCGGCGATGGTCCGAGCCGACGCGGCGTCGCGACGCATGGCCCCATCCAAGCGCAGACCACCCCACCCAATCCAATACCGACCACCCACTGACCACTCGGCGCGGCGCCCGCCCCGAAGCCCCGGCCGCCCTCAGCCGGCGGTCCGCACCAGGCGCAGCCCGAGGTCCCAGTAGTGGTGCTGCGGCGTGTTGCTCCCGCGGTAGGCCACCCGGTGGACCACGGGCTCGAGGCTCCAGCCGCCGCCGCGGCAGACACGGTCGTCGCCGGTGGCTGGGCCGAGGGGGTCGGTCACGGGGCCGACGGCCTCGCCGAGCCGCCCGCGCCAGTCCCACACCCACTCCCAGACGTTGCCGCTCATGTCGTAGAGCCCATAGCCGTTCGGCGCCTTCTGAGCCACCGGATGGGTCTGCCCGCCGCTGTTCTCCACGTACCAGCCCACCACGCCGAGCGTGTCGCCGCCCGCGTACTTGGGGTCCTGTCCGCCCCGCGCCGCCACCTCCCACTCAGCGTCGGTGGGCAGCCGGTACCCAAGACAAGCCACGCCCTTGGGCCAGCTGACCTGCTCGCCGAGGATCACGTAGCAGGGCTCCAAGCCCTCCACCGCCGACAGCTTGTTCGCGAAGGTCACCGCGTCAAACCAGCTCAGGTTCTCCACCGGGCAGGCAGGGCCGCAAGCGCTGAATTTCGAAGGGTTGTTGCCCATGACGCGCCCGTAGAGCCCCTGCGTCACCTCCGTCTCGCCCACCCAGAGCGCGCGGCTCTGGATCACCGACCGCGCCGGGCGCTCGCTGTCGAAGCAGTCGCCGCCTTGGCCCGGCGTACAGCCCAGCGTGGTGGTGCCCGACGGGACCCACCGAAGAGGGTAGCCGCTGGCCCCCGTAGAGGCCGTAGAGGCCGAACCCGCCAGAGCAGCGTCTGGCACGCCAATCAACGCCACCACCAGCGGCGCCGAGACGGCGAAGGTGCGCCGATACGGGCGCGACGCGGGCGAAGCCTGGGGCAGGCTGGAGGGCAAACCGGAGGACAAACAACGGGGTGAGCGATGCGTGGGCATGGTCAGGCCTCCGAGCGGACCGGCGCCGAGCGCAGGCCCCGTCTGTTGCGGCGCGCGCAGAATGGCACGAGCAGACCGCCGGTTCAAGGCGCCGACCGCACGAGCCGCACCCCAAGGAAGGCGCCGCCGCGGGCCCCCGGCCGGTAGCTGTTGCGGAAAGAAACGCGCGCGCTCTCCTCCCCGTCACCCCAACAGCCGCCGCGCACCACGCGGGCGGAGCCCCTCGCCGGACCTATCGGATCTTTCGCAGGGCCCGCCGCATAGGCGCCGGCGTCGTACCAGTCCCAGGCCCACTCCACGACGCCGCCGCTCATGTCTTGGAGGCCGTAGCCGTTCGCCGCCTTCAGGCCCACCGGATGGGTCTGCCTGCCGCTGTTCCCGTCGGTCCAGCCCAAGGCGTCGAGCGCAGATCCGCCGGCGTAGGGGGCGTCGCGTCCGCCCCGGGCCGCGACCTCCCACTCCGCTTCGGTGGGCAGCCGATACCCAAGGCAAGCCGTTCCTTTGGGCCAGCTCACCGTCTCGCCGCTGATGACGTAGCAGCCCTCCAGTCCCTCGACCGCCGACAGCTGGTTGGCGAGCGCCACCGCCTCGAACCACGTCAAGTCCTCCACCGGGCAGGCCTCGCCGCAGCCCCGATGCTGCGCAGGGTTGCTGCCCATCTGCCGCTGGTACAGGCCCTGCGTCACCTCCGTCTCGCCCACCAAAATAGCGCGAGACAGCGTCACCTCGCGCGCCGGTCGCGCGTCCTGCCCACACTCCGGCCCTTGAGCGGGCGTGCAGCCGATGGTGGTCGTGCCCGCCGGAACCAACCGAAGCGCGTAGCCGCTGCGGCCCACCACCCGCTCCCCAGCGACCGTCGCTGGCGCCGCCCCTCCAAGAACATCGCCAGGCACGACAATCAGCGCCAGCAGCATCCCCAACCCAGCGCGCCCAAGGTCCCCGCGGTGAGGGGCAGCGGGGCAACGGTCGCGGCGCGGCGGGCGGAGAGCGGGCATCACGGTCCTCCTTGCCCAAGCCCCTTAGCCGATCGGCCGCCGACGGGCGACCCACCTGTGGATCCAACCTAAGCACCGGAGCACCCCCAAACCACCGGGCGCCCCGGCCGGCTGCGCCGCCCGTCGCCCCCCGCTCCGGGCTCGGCCCTTCGGCCTCGGCCGCTGCGCGGCCCGCCTGCGGCGGCCCTCCGGGGCGGCTGGCGCGCGCGAGGCGAGCCCGGACCCCAGGGGCCAGCGCCGATCGGGCCGCTTCGCACCAGCATCGACCGCGCACCGACACGCAGCAAAACGACAACCCGCAGGCCATTCAGGCACCGAGCCGCTGCCGTCCATGCCCCCATCCGGCGCGCCGCTGGCCTTCGCGATCCGCGCAGCTCATCTTCCAAGTCCGCCCAGCCATGACCCCTGAGGTGCGCCTGCTGCCATCACTCCGGCACCTCCAGGCCAGCGCGGCGGTCGACGACGATGTCTGA
>CANHON010000307.1 GCA_947462115.1 Deltaproteobacteria bacterium
GGCTGGGCCGGCCCTTGGTCACCGTGTCCTGCCACGAGGACCTCACCGCCAGTGATCTCGTGGGTCGGTTCTTGCTCCAGGGGGACGAGACCGTGTGGGTGGACGGCCCGCTCACCGCCGCCCTGCGGATGGGGGCCATCTTGTACCTCGATGAGGTGGTCGAGGCCCGAAAGGACACGCTGGTCGTCATTCACCCGCTCACCGACCACCGCCGCGCCCTGACCATCGAGAAGCTCGCCACGGTGCTGCGGGCCCCGCCGGAGTTCATGCTCGTGGTCAGCTACAACCCCGGCTACCAGTCGGCGCTCAAGGAGCTCAAGCCGTCCACGCGCCAGCGCTTCGTCGCGCTCGACTTTCAGCACCCGCCGGCCGCGGTCGAGGCCCGGGTGATCCAAACCGAGGCCGGCGTGGACGCTGCCCTCGCCGACCGCCTGGTGCGGGCCGCGGCGCGGATCCGCAACCTCACCAGCCGCGGCCTCGAAGAGGGGGTCTCGACCCGCCTGCTGGTCCACGCGGCCCGCCTGATCGCGCTCGGCAGCTCGCCCCAAGAGGCCACCGCGGCGGCCCTGTGCCGCTCTTTGTCCGACGACGCCGACATGCAGGCCACCCTCCGTGAGGTCGTGGCCGACTTCTTCTGATCGACCTTGGGCTGCGCCTGTCGTGTCCGCTCCCCGCCTTGGAGGCGCCGTGTCCTCGCCCGTCGGCCGCCTCGCCCGCCGCCTCGGCCCTGGCCTTCGCCGGGCCACGATGAAGGTCGGTGACGCGGTTGATGGCGTGTTGGATGGTGTTTTGGGTGGAGCGGCCGCCATGGGGCCCGCCTTGCGGCTCGGCCGGCACGACGCCGCCCTTGGCCGACGGTGGGTCGAGCAGCAGGGCGCGCTGACCGCGGCGCTCGGCGCTCCGCTCACCCGCGAGCTCGCGGTCCTCCTGGAGGCGGTGGCGGCGCGAGAGCCCTATGCGGCCCGGGGGCTCCTCTCCTTGGTGCCCGAGCAGCTCGTCCTGGTGGCGCCGGTGCATCGACCGCGGTTCTTGGCCGCGCTCGGGGGCGTGGCGGCGGAGCGACCGGCCGCCGCCTCGGCGCTGAGCCGGGCCTTGCCCAAGCTGCTCCCCTTGCTGGATGACGCCGCGCTGGCGCAGTTCCTGGCCGAGGGTCTCCGCCTGTATGTCAGCTCTCCAGCCCTCGCGGAGGGCTTCTGGGGCCTCGAAGGCCTGCGGGCCCAAGGGGCGGCCGCGGCGCTCCGGCCGGGGCTCGAGCTCAGCGCGGTGCAGCGCACCCTGAGCCTCTACGCCGCCGCGCACTGCGGGGCCGACGTGGCGGTGCGGGCCTCGGCCACCGCCACCGCCGGCTTCACCGACGGGCGGAGCGTCTTCCTGCCGGCCCGCAGCGAGCGCTTCGGGGACGAGCGCGACTTCCTGCTCTACCGGGTGTGGACGGCGCGTGGCGCGGGCTTCTTGGAGTTCGGCACCCTGGACATCGACCTCGCCGCGCTGCCTGCCCCTGCCGGGGAGTGGCCGGAGCCCCGGCCCGGCGAGCTGGAGTTCGAGCGCTGTCTTCGGGGCTTCCCCAACGTGTCCTTGGCGCGCGACCTGCTGATGTTGGTCGAGGGCGCCCGGGTGGAGGCCTGCGTTCGGGCGGCCTACCCCGGGGTCGCCCGAGACATGGACCGCCTCGACGCGGCCTGGCAGCCCCCGCGGCCGGCGCTGGCGGGCTTGTCCCCGGTGTCGCAGGCGGTGGAGCTGATCGCGCGCCAGCTCGCCGGTCTCCCGCCGAGTCCGGCCCCTTCCGCGCGGGCCGCGTCGGCCGCCGCCGATGCGCTCGCGGCCCTCCTGCCGCTGCCGTCTGTCGAAGATGGCGTGCATGATAGTATTTTGGCAGTTGGGCGCGCCTACCCGATCCTCGACGCCCTGCTGCGGCGGGTGGATGAGGACGCGCTCCAAGCCCCGACCCCGGCTGGCGGCGCCAACCGCAGACCGCGTGAAGCATCGGCCGGCGCCCCACGGGGCGGCGCCTCGGGTGCACCATCGGGCGCCGCCGCCGAGCCCACCTACGCGCCCCTGCAGGGCGATCCGCGGTCCGCGGGCCTGGAGCTGCGGTCCGCTCCCGAAGGGCTCCGGGAGGACGAAGACGCAGCGCGGCGCCTGCTGGAGCGGCTCCGTGCGGTCAGCCCCGAGGCCGACCTCAAGCAGGCGCGCCAAGTCCAGCGGAAAAGCAGGGCCTACGAGGAGATGGAGGCAGCGCTGGAGGCCAACCAGGGCCCCGGCGGGCCGACCCAGCGCGAGGCGTCGGCGGCCCCCGAAGCCGAGCGCGCTGGCCTCCCGGCGGGCGCATCGGGGGAGGACGACAGCGCGCCGATGCCGGGCGAGCACCGGTACCCGGAGTGGGATCACGTGCAGCAGGACCTTAAGCCCAGCTGGGTTCGGCTGCGCGAACGACGGGTGCTCCCGGGCGACCGCGCGTTCCTCGACGCCTTTTTTGTCACCTACGGGCCGCTGGTCGGGCAGGTGCGCCGCTCCTTTGAGGCCCTGCGCCCGGGCGGCCTGCGACCCGAGCGCGGCCTGCTCGACGGCGACGAGCTGGACCTCGACCGGGCGATCGCCGAGCGGGTGGAGCGCCGGACGGGCGACCTCCCCGAAGGGCGGGTCTACAGCCGGCGCCGACCCAACGAGAGAGACGTCGCGGTCGCATTTTTGGTGGACCTCTCCTCCTCCACCAACGAGCTGGTCAACGGGGCCGGCAAGCGCATCATCGAGGTGGAGAAAGAGGCCCTGCTGCTCACGGTGGAGGCGGTCAGCGCGATCGGCGATCCCTGCGCGGTCTGGGGCTTCTCGGGCTACGGCCGCGATGAGGTGGCGTTCTACGAGGCCAAGGGCTTCGGCGAGCCCTGGGACGACGTGGCCCGCCGGCGGGTGGCCCGCATGGGCTGGAAGATGGAGAACCGCGACGGCGCCGCCATTCGCCACGCGACCCGCAAGCTGCTCGCCCAGCCGGCCCGCACCCGGCTGTTGATCTTGCTGAGCGACGGGCGGCCCCTCGACTGCGGCTGCGAGCAGTACCGCGATCGATACGCCCAGGAGGACACCCGCGCCGCCCTGGCCGAGGCCCGCCAGCGGGGCTTGCGGCCCTTCTGCATCACGGTGGACCCGACCGGTCCCCAGTACCTCGACCGGGTCTACGGTCCGGGGGGCTACCTCGTGATCGACCGGGTGGAGCGCCTCCCCGAGCGTTTGACGGCAGCTTGGCGACGGCTGAGCCGCTGAGGGGCGCCGCCCTGCGGCCGGGGCGTTAGCCGGCGTGCATGTCGCCGCCCTTCTCTTCCGACCGCGCTCCCCGCCACCTCCGCCCCCAAGGTGGTCCCCCTCAGCACCGGCCCGCGCCGGCCGGCCTCCGCGTCGGGCAGCGCCTCGTGGTCACGCCGGCGGCCTACGACGCCGACGGCTTCGCCACCGCCCAAGGCCAGCGGGCCAGCATGGTGATCTGGGGCGGCGTCGCCGGCGAGCCCGGCGAAGTGGAGGTGCGGCACATCGGCCAAAACCGAATCCGCAGCCGCTTTATCCAGGCCGCCCAGCCCGCCGCCGCCCGCCGCGCGCCGCCCTGCCCGCGCTACGACGCCTGCGGCTCCTGCGCGCTGATGCACCTTCAGCCCGAGGCCCAGCGCGATGTGCGGCTGGGCTTGCTCGCCGAGGCCCTCCGCGCGCTCCCGGGCCTCCCCCTGCCCACCACGATGGTCCAGGGCGAGGACGGCGACGAGAATTATCGCCACTACGTCAAGATGGCGGTCGGGCAGTCGGACCTCGGCCACATCCGCGTCGGCGCCTACCGGCGGGGCTCGCACGACATCGTCGCCATCCCCGACTGTGTGGTGGCCACGCCGCGGCTGCGCGAGGCCATGGCCACGGTCGCCCACCACATCATCGACCTTGACCTGCGGCCCTACAACCCGGCCAACCGCACGGGGATCATGCGCCACGTGCTGTTGCGGCAGAGCCGGATCGACGGGCGCGTGCTGTGCTTGTTGGTCACCGGCCGCAACCACCGCCTGCTCAAAGAGCTGGCCACCCGCATCATGGGCTCGGCCTCGGGCATCAGCGGCGTGTGGGCGCACTTCAACGATGAGGCGGGCAACGGCATCCTCGGCTGGGGCGCTGAAGGGGAGGGCCCCGGCTTCTCCATGCTCGAGGGCGCGCCGCTCATCACCGAGCAGCTCGCCGGCGAGCGCCTGCTGCTCGGCCCCGGCGACTTCTTCCAGGTCAACCCGGGCGTGGCCGATCGCCTCGTCCGCGATGTGCGCGACGCCTTCGCGGACCTGCGGGAGTACCCGGTCGTGGACCTCTACTGCGGGGTCGGCGCCTTCACGCTGCCCTTGGCGCGGGCCCACGGCTACGCCTTCGGCGTCGAGTCGCTGCCGGGCGCGGTCATGCACGCCAAAGAGGGGGCGGAGCAGGGCCACCTCGGGGCCGAGTTCTTCGTCGGGGAGGCCACCGCCCAGCTCGCCGCGGTGGCCGAGCGCCTCAAGGGTCGCCCGCCGGTGGTGGTGGTTGACCCGCCCAAGAAAGGCCTCGAAGAGGGTGTTTTCGAGCAGCTCCTGGCGCTCAAGCCGGCGCGGGTGGCCTATGTCTCCTGCGAGCCGACCTCGCTGGCCCGGGACCTCGCGCGCTTCGCCGCCGCGGGGTGGACGGTCAGCGCGCTCCGCGCCTACGACATGTTCCCGCAGACCGCCCACCTGGAGACCTTGGCGCTGCTGGAGCCGCCGGAGCGCCCCGCGCCGCCGACCAGCACCCTCCGTCGGCGGGTGGTGCGCAAGCCCGCCGGCTGAGCGCCGCGCTGCCCGAGTCGGGGCGCTCGCGTACAGCGCGCTGCTCTCGCGTACAGCGCGCTGCTCTCGGCGCGGGGCCCCGGCGGCGGCGGCGGGGGTTCGGGCGCGGCCCGTGCGTCTGCTATGGTGCAGCCCGAGGATCTCCGATGCGCACCTTGGCACCCCTTCGACCGCTCCCCCTCTGCGCCGCGCTGTTCGCCGCCGCGCCCGCCGTCGCTGCCCCCGCGGGCGCCTCGCCGGTGGTGGTCTCGACTTTTCAGTCGGCGGGCAGCGCGGTGGATCGGGTCGCCGCCGAGCTCAACGCCGCGGTGGAGCGCGAGGTGGCGCGTCGGCCTGGCCTGCGCCTCATCCCCCTGGAGCAGGTGCCGGCGGTCAGCGACGTGGCGGCGCTCGACTACGCGCAGTCGTGCCCGCCCGGTGAGGCTGTCGGCTGCGCCTTTGTGGTCGGTGAGGCCGGACAGGCGGCCCTCGCTGTGGCCGCCTTCGTCCGGGACGGCGCGGAGGGCGCAGAGGTCGAGGTGCACGTCATTGACGTGCCTCAGTCTGTAGACGTGCTCTCCTTCGTCGCGGTGCTCGGGCCCGACGATGAGGTCGCCTTCGCCGAGGCGGTGGCCGCTGCGGTGGCGGCGGTGGCGGCGGGGGACGTGAAGGCTGGCGGAGACATCCGCGCCGCGGTGGTGGACACCAGCGAGAGCGCCGCCGAGAAGCTGGCGGCCCAGCAGCAGCTCTCCTCGTTGAACAAGGAGCTGGGCGGCTCGGACGCGGTCGGCGAGCGCTCCGGCGGCCGGCTGGTGCGCAAAAAGTACACGATGGAGGACATCGCCAAGGGCACCGAGACCGACGGCACGACCCCGTGGGAGCGCATCAGCA
>CANHON010000308.1 GCA_947462115.1 Deltaproteobacteria bacterium
GCGACGTGACGCCCCCCGCCGTCAAGGGTGGCCCTCCGGCATAACTGGAGGCGCCACGGCTGGGCTGGCCTTCGTTCGGCGGGGCGACCACGCGACCACCGCGGTGGGCCGCACCGCCCAGGTGGTCCACTGCGGCAGATCCCAGGTCGCTGCTGCGCTCAGCGCGACGCCGGCCCCCACCATCCACGCGCCCTTCTGCCCGCCGAGGCTGGCCTGCGCCCCGACCGGGAGCAGGCTGCGGGCCTGCGCGCCGACCATCAGGCGGAGCGGAGCGTCGCCCAGACGTCGCTCCCACTGCACCGACTGCGACGACAGGCCCGCGCCCAGGGTCAGCCCGCGCGCGCCGACCGACCACACCGCCTCGACCTGGGCCAACGCCAGGGCCGCGGTGATGCCCGGGCGGGCGGCGAAGAGCGGCGCCTGCTCCACCAAGAAGGCGCCGTCGCCCTCGCTGAGCAGCTCGAGCCGCTCAAAGCCCCCAGCGGCGGCGAGCCGCGCGCAAAGCAGCAGCGCGACGCCGATCATCGGCCGCCCCCGACCGCATTCGCCCCGACTTGATGAACGAGCAGGCTGTCCACCGGCCAGCGGCGGAGGGCCCGCGCCGCGTCCCCGTCCGCCACCGGGCCCACCTGCACCGCCAAGCCGGCGTCGCTGGCGGCCTGAAGCTGCGCCCGATCGGCGGCCTCCACGGGCACCGACAGGCCCACCGCGCCGGCGTCTTGGGCGGCCTCGAGCGGTGAGACCCAGCCGCCCCGCTGCCCGAGCTGGGCGCCGAGGGACCACAGCCCCTCGCCCGCGAGCGGCGGCACCGCGGGCCAGCGCAGCCACGGCTCGACCTGAAGCCCGGCGGCGTCGGCGCGCTCACCGATGGCGCCCAGCAGCTCCCACCGGTCGCTCAGCACGCGGAGGCGGTCGGCGCGGCCGTGGGCCCGCCAGCGCTCCACCAGCTCCGCGGCGATCACCTCGGGATCGTGCGAGACGTTCTCAAAAAAGAGGGGCTCGAGGGTGAGCGCGACCGGCGCGCCCCCCGTGGCTTCGGCCTCAGCCACCTGCTCCAGAAATGCGTCCAGATCGATAATCCCGAAGGGTTCAGGCTCCACATCCGGGAAGCGCGGATCGGGCCGTGCGCCGCAGCGCCAGCCCGCCTGCAGGCTGCCGGCGGTCTGCTCCACCAGCCACACCTCGCCGTCGAGGGCGCGGCCCCCGACCGTCTCGCAGGTCTCAGGGTCGAGGCTCGGCCCAGACCAGAGCAGGGGCACCCGGTCGCCCGAGAGGAAAAGCTGCACATGGAGGGGATCGCCGTTCCGGAGCCGCGCCGCAATGGCCGCGGGGCTGTGGCCCGGCTGGAGCCCGTCCCCGGCGCGGTAAGCGACCTCCGGCAGCGGCGCCCCACAGCCGAAGATCACCACCAGCAGCAGCGGTACGCGCGACTGGCCCCACATGAGGCGAACGAGGCCATCCATCCCAGGCTCCCAAGCGGGCGGGGCCACCTGCAGCCCGCGGGCAGAGCGTAGCCGCGGGTCCGCGCGGAGGGGGATATGCTGCGGCGTCCCGTTCAAGAGGTCCCCGATGTTCATGACGCCCGCAACGCCCCGCTCGCAGGTCCTGATGCAGCTCGGCTTCGCCACGGTCCTCGGGCTCAGCCTCGCGGCCGGCCTCGCGGGCTGCACGACGCCGATGAGCACAGCGCCGGTCATCGACCGCGACGGCGATCAGTGGACCTCCGAGGCGGACTGCGACGACGGCGACCCCGAGAGCCACCCCTACGCGGTCGAGCGCTGCGACGGCAAAGACAACGACTGCGATGGCGAGACCGACGAAGAGGGCGCGGAGGGCTCCACCACCTTCTACGCCGACGCCGACGCCGACGGCTTCGGGGCGCTCCAGTACCCGGCGGTGGCCTGCGCCCAGCCCGAGGGCTTCGTCGCCAACGCCGAAGACTGCGACGATCTCGACCTGGAGATCCGGCCCGGCGCCATCGAGATCTGCGACGAGATCGACAACAACTGCGACGACAACATCGACGAGGAGGGCAGCGCCTTCCCCAGCACTTGGTACGAGGACGACGACGGCGACGGCTACGGCAACCCCGCCGCCCAGGTGCTCGGCTGCCTGCCGCCCACCGGCTACGTCGGCGACAACACCGACTGCGACGATGACAAGCGCTACATCAACCCCGGCGCGCCCGAGCTCTGCGACGACAACAACGAAGACGAAGACTGCGACGGCGTGACCGACGACGAGGACCCCGACGTCACCGGGCTCACCACCTGGTACCCCGACCTCGATCGCGACAGCTACGGCGTCCCTGGCTCGACGGTGCAGGTCTGCGAGCAGCCCGCCGGCTTTAGCCCGCGCTCCGACGACTGCGACGACACCCTCCGCGAGGTCAACCCCGGCGCCCGCGAGCAGTGCGGAGACCTGCTCGACAACGACTGCGACGGCCTGACCGACGGCGCCGACGAGGCCCCGCCCGTCCCCTGGTACGCCGACCTCGACGCCGACACCTACGGCGACCCCACGGCCTTCGTCGCCTCGGCCTGCGACAACCCCGGCGCGGCGAGCACCGATCCGTCGGACTGCGATGACACCGACGCGGCCGTCTTCCCCGGCGCCACCGACACCTGGTACGACGGCGTGGACAGCGACTGCTCCGGCAATGACGACGACGACGCCGACAGCGACGGCTACACCGCCGAGGGCGCGGGCGGCGACGACTGCGACGACGGCGACTTCTTCGTCAACCCCGGCCAGACCGAGGTCTGCGGAGACGGCGTCGACAACGACTGTGACGCGATCGTCGACAGCTGCGACGTGACGGCCACCCTCATCGGGGCCAACGCCGGCGACACCTTCGGCGCCAGCGTGGCCATCGCCGGCGACCTCAACGGCGACTCGATCGCCGACCTCGTGGTGGGCGCCGATCGCGAGGACACCAACGGCGCCGGCGCCGGCGCGGCCTACATCTTCTTCGGACCGATCGACGGCGATCGCACCGCCGACGAGGCCGACGCCTCGGCCTTTGGGGAGCTGCTCGGCGACCACCTCGGCGCCACCGTCGCCGGCCCCGGCGACGTCACGGGTGACGGCTTCGACGACGTCGTGATCGGCGCCTACGACACCGATCTCGGCGGGGCGGGCGCGGGCACCCTCTACATCTTCGCCGGCCCGGTCTCGGGCGAGCTGGACCTGACCGAGGCGGTCGGCCGCCTCGACGGCGAAGCGGCGGGCGATCAGGCGGGCTGGGCCATCGCGGGCGCCGGCGACGTCAACGGCGACAACATCGCCGACCTGGTCACCTCCTCGTACCAAAACGACGAGAACGGCGCACAGGCCGGCGTTGTCTACCTCTTCTTGGCGCCGGCCACCGGGGTCTTCCGGCTCTGGTCGGCCGACGCGCGCTTGCTCG
Source organism: Deltaproteobacteria bacterium (assembly GCA_947462115.1). Classification (GTDB taxonomy): domain Bacteria; phylum Myxococcota_A; class UBA796; order UBA796; family UBA2385; genus JAEUKK01. Next base: position 3,410 of record CANHON010000308.1, read on the forward strand.
GCGAGCAGGCCGGCGATCAGGCAGGGTCCAGCGTGGCCGGCGGCGGCGACGTCAACGGCGACGGGCTCGATGACCTGCTGATCGGCGCGCCCTACGAGCACAGCGGCGGCGTCTACACCGGCGCGGCCTACGTGGTCGAAGGGCTCCCGCGCGGCACCTTCGCGCTCGACGAGGCGGACGCCCGCCTCAAGGGCAACAACTCCGGCGACCTCGCCGGCGCCGCCGTGTCCATGGGAGACGTGAACGACGACGGCTACGCCGATCTCCTCGTGGGCGCCTCGGACGCCGACCTCGGCGGCAACACCAGCGGCGCCGCCTACCTCGTGATGGGCCCGGTCTCCGGCCGCTCGGCCTTGAGCGCCGCGGCCGCGACCTTCGTCGGCGAGGACAACGACGACCAAGCCGGGGCCAGCCTCAGCATCGTGCCGGACATCGACGAAGACGGCCTCCCCGACATCATCATCGGCGCGCGGCGCGACGACGTCGGCAGCAGCAACGCCGGCGCGGCCTACCTGCTGCTGGGCGCGCAGTCGGGCGTGGTCGACCTGCGCAACGCCGACGGCAAGCTCAACGGCGACCAGAACGACGCCTGGCTGGGCTTCTCGGTCGCAGGCGGCGGCGATCTCACCGGAGACGGCGTCAACGACATCGTCGTGGGCGCGCCCTTCCAGAACGAGGCGAGCGGCGCCGACAGCGGAGCGGTCTACCTCATCCCCGGCGGCGGCTGGCGCTGAGCCGGCGCTGCCCACCTGTCTCGGGGCGGTGGGCCCGGTCGTCCCCGCCGCGCCCGCGCCCACGGAGGCCCCATGCCGCGCCGCGCTGACGCCCCGCTGAGCACCGCTGCCAGGCAGGCCTCCCCCTGCCTTGGGGCTGGGTCTGCCCTCCTCCTGCTCGGCTGCGGCGCCGCGCCTGCGCCGAACAAGGCCACCGCTTGGATCCCCACCGCCGGTGAGACCACCGTGGTGGTGCCCGGTCCAGGCTTGCCCGAGGGCCTCGAGCTGCTGCCGGCGAACAACAACCTCGACGTGGTCGAGCACGAGGGCGCGCTGTTCCTCGCTTGGCGCAACGCGCCCAACCACTTCGCCAGCGAAGATACGCGCTTGTTCGTCGTGCGCTCCGACGATGGGGGCGACACCTGGGCCCTGGAGCACAGCGTCCACCTCGGCACCGATCTGCGCGAGCCCCGCTTCTTGTCCACCGGCGCTGGCTTGGTGCTCTACTACGCCATCCTCGGCACGAGCTCCATCGACTTTGAGCCAGGGGGCGCCGAGCGCAGCCTCCGGGCCCCCGATGGGACCTGGTCCGACGGGGTCCCGGCCTTCGCCGACGCCGCGCCGGGCATCGGGGGCGACACCTTCATCCCCTGGCGGGCGCGCTGGCTCGGCGACGTGGCCATGATGATCGGCTACACCGGCGGCGGCGTGCTGTACGACTTCGAGTCCGGCGAGGGCGCGACCACGGTGCAATGGCTGGGCTCCGAAGACGGCGAGCGCTGGCGACCCTGGGCAGGGGCCGACCCCGTCGTGCTCGCCGGCGGCACCTCGGAGACCGACCTCGCGGTGGACGGGGCGGGCCGGGTCGTGGCGATCTCCCGGAACGAGGCCGGGGACGCGGAGGGCTTCGGGTCGAAGGTCTGCGTGGCGGAGCCCGAGGCGCCGATGGACTGGCGCTGCGTCAACGACCCGCGGCGCTACGACTCCCCGCTGGTCTTCGCCCACGAGGGGGAGATCTGGCTGGTGGGCCGCCGCAACCTCAACGATCAGGACGGCGCTTTTGACCTCGGCCAAGACGAGCTGAGCCCCGAGCAGCAGAGCCTCGCCTACTCGGCCGACTACTGGGGCTGGCCCAAGCGCTGCTCCTTGTGGCGGGTAGACGCCGACCGCTTGGCGGTGGACTTCGTGCTCGATCTCGACAGCCGGGGCGACACCTGCTTCCCGAGCGTGCGCTGGCTCGGGCCCCACACCGCCGAGCTGTGGAGCTACAGCTCGCCCCTCGACGGCCCCGACCTGCCCTGGCTGCAGGCCCAGGTGGGACCGACCGTGATCACCCGGCAGATCATCACCTTCGAGCCCCGCTGAACGGCTCCCCCAGGCCTGCGGGGTCGCCGGCCGCTCCCCGCGCGGACAGCGAGCCCATTTCGTGCTGAAGATCGTGCTGTCCGCCAATGAGCCCTCGGGGGACCTGCTCGCCGCCGCCTTGCTTCAGGCGCTGCGGCGCTGGGGCCC